>NZ_CP078144.1 GCF_019891395.1 Nitratireductor kimnyeongensis
AAACCGGCCGCCGAAGATCCCGTACATGCCCTCATCGTCAGGGCCAATCCGGAAGGAATTGGGTTCCATGGGTGCAGTCATACGCGCAACGTCCCTTTTTCGCTTTTCCCGATTGAGGCACGGACGGGCGGGACAAGTCAAACACCTTTCTCGAAAGCAATGATGAGTTAGTTGGTTGAAAATAAATCAGAAAATAGGAAAACTCTGCGTGCTTTGAAGTGCGACTTGTTCCTTTCGCGGCCCAGCTTTTTCTAGACAGGTTCCATTGTCCTGTTATCCTCGCAACCATGGTGGTGGCGGATCTCATCGATGCATCGCAAAGGCTGGGACGGGTGCCCGGCCTGCACTCGCTCGACATTGCCGAGGCCGAGGCCGCGATCGGCGCACGCTACAGGCCGCATCGCCTTCTGATGCCCTCCGGTGAAGCCGCGCTCGATTTCCGGCATCACGCCGTCGCAGGCGAGGGGGCGTCCCTCAATCTCCTGCGCTATGGCCCCGATATCGAGGTCGAGGCCGGCATCTTCGACACGTTCTACATGCTGGAGTTCCCGCTCTCCGGCGGGGTGGATATTCTCTACGGGCGTGACCGTGTCGCTTCGCACCCCGGACGTGGGTTGATCCTCTCGCCCGGCCCCTTCGTGCGCTCCAACTGGCGGCCCGGCACCACGCAGGTCATGCTGCGGCTGGAGCGCGACTTTGTGGAGCGCGCCTGGCAGCGTTACACGGGCGATCCGGTGCGCCGCACACCATTCTTCAAGCCGGAAATCGACCTCGACACGCCGGTGGGGCGACGGCTGGCGCGTCTCTTCGGGCTCATGGTCGCGGAAGAGATCGAGGCCGCAGACAGCACGGCGCTATCGCCCATGCCGCTCGTCAATGCGGTGCTGGAAACGCTCTTTGCCCATGTGCCCTGCCGCGAGGTGGAGCCCTCGGCGCTCGCCGCCGCCGGTCCGCTGCCGCATTATGTGCTGAGCTTCAAGGCGCTGCTCGATGATCCCGCTGTGCTGCCGCTCACCGTATCGGCGCTTTGTGATCGGCTTGATGTTTCGCAGCGAACGCTGACCACAGGCATGCGGCGGTTCACCGGGCTTTCCCCGCATGATTATCTCACCATGCGCCGTATGGAGCATGCCCGGCTTCTGCTCGAACGGGATGGCCTTCCGGTCGCGGCGGTGGCCGCGCGCGTCGGCTACGCCCATGCTGGCCGCTTTGCCGCCGCCTTCCGCCGCCATTGCGGCCATAGCCCCGCAGGCACCCGCGCGACCTGACGCATTTTCGGAAGTCGTTGTCCAAAACGGGAAGTGAAATGGCGGTGCACCTTCCCTTTTCGTTGACAGGGCAGGCTTTCCGGCCCGCACTCGTGGATCACCGCGCGAAAACGGGGAACGGACCTTGCAAAAAAGCCAGCGCGCGGCGACACGGTGGATGTTGAATTCGTCCACCCCATGTGAGGGAGGTTGGTTTGAGCCGGACCGTTCTGGCCATCGATATCGGGTCTTCGGCCCTGAAAGCCGTTCTGTTTTCCGAGCATGGCGCGATGCTGGCCGCCCGGTCGGCTTCCCTCGTCATTGCGTCCGGGACAGACCGGTCGCAGACGCAGGACCCCGCCGACTGGTGGGCGGCGCTTGTCTCCGCGCTCGCAGACATACCCGACAGGAAAGACGTTGAAGCGCTCGTCTTCACCGGTTCCATGCAGAACCTGATCGTTCTCTCGCCCGAAGGCGAAGCGCTGGCACCTGCCGCGCTCTATTCCGACCGTCGGCTGAACGAGGCCGAGATTGCCGAACTCCAAGCCCGCCTGCCGGATGATTACGCGGAGCGCGTCGGCAATCATCCGGACCCTGCCCACACTATTTTCAAACTCATGCGGCTCGACCGCTTCGCGCCCGATCTGCTTGATGAACACCGCTTCTTCTTCGGCGCGAAGGATGCCGTCACCTTCCGGCTGACCGGCCGCGCTGTCATCGATCCCACTGTCGCCTCCACCACCGGCCTGATGAACATCGCAGCACGGTGCTGGGATGCCGAACTGCTTGCCACTGCCGGTGTCGCAGCGACGCGCCTGCCTGAAATCCTCCCGGCCGACGAGATCCTTGGCCCGTTGCGGGCAGAAGCCGCTGCAGAGCTCGGCCTGAGCGAAGGCATTCCTGTGTTCAATGGCGCAGGCGATGCGGCAGCGGCCACATGGGGTGCAGCCGCTGACGCGCCGGGACGCGCCTATGCCTATCTCGGAACCACCGGCTGGGTTGCAGCCACGCTCACCATGCAGGATGCCGCGGCCCCGCGTGACATCTACACGCTTGCCGATCCGGTCCACCGCGACCGCGTCATCATCATCTCGCCCTTCCTGACGGCGGGGGCGGCCATGGACTGGCTGGCCGAAACCACCGGCGAGAGTGTTGATGCCCTGCTGGAAGCGGCGGAAACGGCGGACGATGCGCGCGCCCTGCCGCTCTTTCTGCCCTATCTCTCTGGCGAACGCGCGCCTTTCGAGGACCAGCGCGTGCGCGGCGCCTTTCTTGGCCTCGACCGCACTCATGGCAAGGGCGCGATGGCGCGCGCCGTGCTTGAGGGCGTGGCCTTCGCCATCCGGCACAATCTGGAAACCGCAGGCCTGCCGCCATCGCCGCTCACCATCATTGGCGGCGCGGCCCGTACGCCGCTGCAGCGGCAGATTCTTGCCGATGTGCTGAACCTCGAAGTTGCCTTTCCCGATGCCAGCCAGGAGATGACAGCGCGGGGCGCATTGCGCATGATCGCGGCAAAGGCCGGCTTATCGCTAGCCGCCATGGATGCGTCGCCCGCGCGCGCACCTGACACCACCCATGCCGCGCGCTGTGACAGCCGCTACCAGGCCTATCTTGCAGCGTCCCGCTTCGCGCGGGAACAGGCAAATTCGATAATCTGACCGGAGGAAACGATGAAACGCATGCTTCTTGCCACGGCCGCACTGGCCGCTTTCGCCCAGATCTCCACGGCTAATGCCGAGGACATCGCCGTGCTAACGCCCTATCTCAGCTCCGTTGCGACCAATGAGATGGTCGAGACCTTCAAGACCGATTCCGAGGACAAGGGCTGGACCGTGAATGTGGTCGACACACGCGGCGATTTCCAGCAGCTCGCAAGCCGTGTCGAGGATGTCACCAATGCCGGAGCGGACGCCATCGTGCTGGTGAGCGTCGATCCAAACCAGATCGCCGATCAGGTTGCCGCCGCAGCGGGCAAGGACATTCCCGTTTTCGTGCTCGACGGTGCGCTCGCCGATGGCGTGACCGCCAACATCACCACCGACAATTTTGCCCTTGGCACCATCCTCTCCGATTACCTGTTCGAGGCGCTGGGTGGCGAAGGCAACATCGTCAAATTCTTTCACTCCGCGCATCCCGGCGTTCGCCAGCGCGAATTGGCGCTGGATGCGGCGCTTGAGAAGAACGATGCCGTCAAGGTCATCGCCGAGCATTATGTCCAGGTGCCAGGCCCAATCGACAATGCGCGGCAGGCGATGGAAACCTTCGTCCGCCAGTATGGCGAAAAAATCGACGGCGTCTGGGCCGCGTGGGACGAGCCGGCCATTGGCGCGCTGCTCGCCCTTCAAAGCGACATGCCCGATGCCGACATTGTGATTGCAGGCATCGATGGCAATCCGCAGGCGGTGGACCTGATCAAGCAGTGCACCAATCTCGCCGCCACCGTGCGGCAGGATTTTCCGGGCATTGCAAGCGCCGCAGTCGGAGAAATCGAATCCGTTCTGGCGGGCGGCGAGCCATCGTCGCGCGAGATCTTCGTGGAGGCCAAGGTGGTCGACCGCGAAACGCTTGGCGCAAACTGCGAGTAAAGCCGGCGCCGATGCTTGAGATCGAAGGGCTCATGAAACGGTTCGGCGGCGTCACGGCGCTCGATGACGTGCGCCTCGACGTTACCGCCGGGCGGGTCCATGCCCTTCTGGGGGAGAACGGGGCGGGTAAATCCACCCTGCTCAAGTGCCTTTCCGGGGTGCACCGGGCCGATGCCGGAACGATGCAACTTTCCGGCAGGGCGTATCAGCCGGCAGATCCACGCGCGGCGGAAGCCGCCGGGCTGCGCACCGTGCATCAGGAGCTCAATCTCGTTCCGGGCTTCACGGCCTATGAGAATGCCTATGTGGGCCGGGCCTATCCGCGCCGTCTCGGTCGCGTCGACTGGAAGGCGATGCGCACGCGCTTTGCCGCCCTGCGCGACCGCTACCGGCTCGATCTGGATATCGACGTGCCGGTGGGGCGCCTCTCGGTCGCCAAGTGCCAGATTGTCGAAATCCTGCGCGCGCTGATGGACGATGCGCGGGTGTTGATCCTCGACGAACCCACCGCCTCGCTGAGTGAGGAGGAGGCGACCGTCCTGCGCCGCATCGTGCGCGATCTGGCCGATCAGGGCTGCGCCATCATCTTCGTGTCGCACCGGCTCGATGAGGTGTTCGCGCTGGCTGATGACTACACGGTGCTGCGCAATGGCCAATCCGTCGGCAGCGGGCAGATCGCCGACACCTCGCGCGACGAGATCGTCGCGCTCATGGCGGGCGAGGCGTTTCGCCACGAGCGCCATGGCGATGCGCGCGCTCCGGGCGACCCCGTTCTGGAGCTTTCCGGTTTCCGCGTCAGCCCGGTCCGCGCCCCCATCGATCTAACGGTGCATGCCGGCGAAATCGTGGGTCTTTATGGCGTGGTCGGCAGTGGCCGCTCCAGTCTCCTGAAAGCCGTCTGGGGAGCAAGCGGTATGGCGGAGGGCGACATCGCGCTTGAAGGTGCGCCGCTCCCGGCCTCGGGCATTGAAAGCCGCAAACGCGCCGGCGTCGCCTATGTCTGCGAAGACCGGCGCAACACCGGTCTCGTCATGCATCACTCCATTCTCGACAATGCCGTCCTGCCGCATCTGGAGCGGCATCGTGCCGTCGGTTCCTTGCCCATTGTCTCGTGGAAGCGGGCGCGGGCCGGCGTTCGCGCCGCGCTTGAAGGGCTCAGCGTCAAATATGGGGACCTCGGGGACCGCATCTCCACCCTGTCGGGCGGCAACCAGCAGAAGATCATGATCGGCCGCTGGTTCGATCCGTCGCTGAAACTCTTCCTGCTCGATGAACCGACACGCGGCGTGGATGTGCGCTCCAAGGCGGAAATCCACGCGCTATGCAATCGCCTTGCGGGCGAGGGAGCAGCCGTTCTCTTCGCCACCAGCGACCTTGAAGAACTCCTGATGCTCGCAAGCCGCGTCGTGGTCATGGCGCAGGGAGCCGTCACGCTCGATGCGCCCAACAGAGCCGTGACGCGCCAGTCCGTCATCGACGCCACGTTCCGCGCCTCGCCGCCTCAGCCATCAAAGCCGGAGATAAGAGTTTGAGCTTTTCCGCCCGCTACGGAACCCTGATCGGCCTTCTGGCCATCATCGCCCTCTTTGCAGCGCTCTCGCCGGAGGCCTTCGCCAAGGGCTCGAACCTCATCAACATCACCCAGCAGATGTCGCTGCTCGCCATCGTCGCGCTGGGCGCCACCTTCGTCATGTCGCTGTCGGAGTTCGATCTTTCGGTTGGCGCGGTGGTTTCCATGGCGGGCATCGTTTCCGTCACGCTGTTCGGCGCCGGCTGGGGCATCGTGCCCGTCATGCTGGTCACGCTCATTGCAGGCTTTGCCGTTGGCGCGGTCAGCGGACTTGCGATTGCCACCTATCGCATGCCCAGTTTCATCGTCACGCTTGCCATGGGCACCATTGTCGGTGGCATCACCTATTGGATTAGCGATGGCGCAACGCTCTTCGGAAACATTCCGGTGGGCTTCCGTGATCTGGGGCGCGGCTATCTCGCCGGCATTCCCGTTCTCACGCTGTGGGCGCTCGCGGCGACGCTTTTAGCAGCCTTCATCCTCGACCACACGGAGCTTGGTCGCCGCATCCTCGCCATTGGCGGCAACCGGGAGGCGGCACGGCTCACCGGCGTGCGCATCGTGCCAAACAGTGTCTGGGCCTTCGGCCTCTGCACGCTTTTTTCCGCCCTTGCCGGCCTGCTTCTCACCGCGCGCCTCGGCAGCGCTCATCCGACCGGCGGCAACGGTTTCCTGCTTCAGGCCTATGCGGCAGTCTTTCTCGGCATGACTGCCTTCCGCGACGGGCAGGCCAATGCGCTCGGCACGCTTCTGGGGGCGGCGATCATCGCCGTGGTCGCCAATGGCCTCACCATTCTCGGTGTACCAAACTATCTGCAGGACATTTTCACCGGCTTGATCATCATCGGCGCGGTGCTGGTGCGAAACATCGGCGGCAGGGCAGCCTGAAACATGGCTGCGGATCACGCCTATCAGCGCCTCGCCAACAGGCTCATCCGCGAGCTGACGGGCGGCCTGTGGCGCAATGGCGATCCGCTTCCCTCCGAACATGCACTGGCATCTGCCTATGCGGTTTCGCGGCGTACTGTGCGTCAGGCGCTGGAGCTCCTGCAGCGCGAGGGTTTCGTCTCCAAGGGGCAGGGGCGCAGCACCGTCTACCGCGAACGCGCCATCGGACGCAGCGGTGAAAAGCTGATGGATTTTCCCACCGCCGCGCGCGAGGCCGGCTTTCGCCCCTCGACGCGTCTTGTCTCCACTGGGCGTGTTGAGGCAGGGCTGTCCATCGCCCATGCGCTGGCGCTCCCGCTGGGAACCGAGGTCTTCGAGATCCGCCGTGTGCGGCTTCTGGAGGGCCGTCCCGTCGTTCACCAGACCTCGCTTTTGCCGGCGGCCCTTGTTGAGAAACTGGACATTTCCAGTCTCGCGGAAACCTCGCTCTACACCATGCTGCGCGCGGCGCTGGGTGGCGAAATATTCCTTGCACGCGAACACGTCTCGCTTCTGTCGGCCTCGGAGGAAGAGGCAGAGGCACTGTCGATCCCGAAGGCCTCGCCGCTGCTCAGGGTTCAGCGCGTGGTGGTGGATGCGGGAGGCCGGCCTGTCGAATACTCCAACTCCGCCCTGCAGGATTCCTTCTTCCGGTTCTAGAGCCGTTCCACCAGCTTGACCTGAAACGTGTGCATCTCACCCTGTCGGGAGATCGAGATATACTCGCCTTGCCGAAAGCGTTCTTCGCCGAGGCGGAAGCCGATTTCATCGTCGCGGGTGCCTTCTTCGTAATCGAAATACCATTGCCCGCCGGGCTTGCGGCGCAATCGGCCGATCTTGTCTTCCGCATTGGGTTCGAAGCGCCGCACGCGGCATTGCGTTTGATGCTTCTTCCATTCCGCGGCGTCGAGATGGCCTTCCGTGTCAAGTGGAACCAGCAGATCATATCCTTCGTCATGATCGCCCAGGGGATGTCCCTTCTCGCGGGCGAGCTCAAGTCGCACATGCCGGAATTTCGGGGAGAGATCAGAAGCTGTTGTCATGCTGGATCCTTTCGTTCTCCACCACCCTATGGATGTGATTCTGGTCCTGCTTTGGCAAAGATCAAGCGGAGAAATCGCTATTTCTTCTGACGTGGTCAAATCGGGCCATCGATCAGCACAGCGTGGAGATTATCTGTGCTTGCCCCTAGATCGTTACGCGCTGCCCTTCTCGTGCAGAAGCAGCGATGGCGTGAATGACCTTCTCGAATTCCAGCGCCTCCGCGAAATCAGGACCAAACTTGTCGCCGCCCGCTATTTCCCGGAGGAAGGCACCGGCCTCCAGCACTTTGAGATCGTTGAATCCGAGCTGGTGGCCGGGAGCCGGGCAGAATGCGCCATAAGTGCCATGGGCCGGACCGGTAAGGATGGTCTTGAAACCGTGCTCTGCCGCCGGACCCTGATTCTGATACACCTGCAGTTCATTCATGCGCTCCTGCTCAAAGGCGATCATCCCCGTGGTGCCATGCACCTCGAAGCCCAGCCGGTTCTTGCGCCCCCAGGCAGAGCGGGACGTGGCGAGTATTCCCTGTGCCCCGCTCGCAAACCGCACCAGCGCGGAAGCAACGTCCTCATTTTCCACTGCCCCACGCCCGTTTCCGTCGGGCATCGGGCGTGACTCGTGGATGGTTTGCATATCGGCAATTAGGCTTTCAATGGGCCCCATCAGCCCATACGCCATGGAGACCAGGTGACATCCAAGGTCGCCAAGGGCGCCGAGCCCGGCTTCTTCTATCCGCGCGCGCCATGTCCAGGCGCTCTCCGGGTCAGCCTGGTAATCCTCATCCACAAATCCGCGGAAATGCACAGGCGTGCCTATGGCGCCCTGGGCAATCAGGCCTCGGGCGTGTTCGAATGCCGGGTTTTTTATGTAGTTGTAGCCGACCATGGTTTTGACGCCGGCCTTGCCGGCCGCACGAGCCATTGCCTGGGTTTCCTCCAGAGTGAGGCCCATCGGCTTCTCGCAGTAAACGTGTTTGCCGGCTTCGATGGCTGCCAGCGCCATCTCGCAATGCATCCGGTTTGGCGTGGTTATGGAAACGATGTTGACGGCGGGATCGTTTACCAGCACATGCCAGTCGTCCGTGGATCGGGAGAAACCGAACTGCTCCGCCATCTGTGCAGCGCGTTTTGCGGGTGTATCGCACAACAATTCCAGCCGGGCGGCTGGCACATCGCCAAGCACTGCCCTTGCCGCGCGAAATGCGAGCGCATGAGCTTTGCCCATGAACCCCGTACCGATCAGACCGATGCCGATTTCGCGCATGGAAATTCTCCTCCACTATTGGAATTTTTATTCCAATTGCGTAAAGTCGGTGACGCCATTTTGTCAAGCCAACGAGGGGCAGCATGTCAGAGCTTTCAGCACCGGAAACCATCGAGGCATTGCTCGATCGAATGCTGGATATCTCCGATGGTCTGCCGAAGCGGCTTAAACAGTGCGCCGACTATGTGGCTGCAAATCCCGATCGCATCGCCGTGTCCACCGTGGCCGAAATGGCGGAAGGTGCCGGTGTCAAACCTTCCGCTTTCATGCGCTTTTGCCAGGTGCTCGGCTTTTCCGGGTTTTCGCAGATGCAGCGCCTGTTCCGGGAGTCCTATGCCCAGAACTGGCCTGATTATCCCACCCGTCTTGAAAAACTGCGTGAAAGCGGCGCTGGCAGTCCCTCCGCTCTTCTGGCGGAGTTTATTGAGGCAGGGCGTCTTTCCCTTGAAAGTCTGGCCAAGACCATCGACCCGGACGTGCTCGACGCGGCCATCAAGACGCTATCGCAGGCCAATATGGTGCACATTGTGGGGCTGCGCCGGGCTTTTTCCGTCGCCACCTATTTTGCGTATGCGTTCGAGAAGATGAATGTGCCGACAATGATCCACGATCATGTGGGGCGGCTCGACAACCGGCATGCGATTCGCAAGGGCGATGCGGTGATCGCCATCACCTTCGCCCCCTATACGCCCGAGACAATCGAGCTCGCCGAGGCCGCGCGGGCGGCTGGGGCCGATGTCATTGCAATTACCGATGCCATCGCCAGCCCGTTGCGGCCCATCACACCGCTCATGCTGACCGTATCGGAAGCGGATTTCGGAAACTTTCGCTCGCTTTCGGCAACACTCTCGCTGGCTGTTGCACTTGTGGTTGCGGTGGGGGCTAGCGGCCAGTGAAATAGAACTCATATGTTGATTTCGAGTTAGAAATAGAACATATCTTCCATTATTGAAGCAGATGGAACGCCGTGACCGGATGTTCATCGCCCTGCCGTTCGCTGAGCGAATGGCGTCGCAGGAATGCATGGAGGAGACAGCGATGAAGTCCCTAGACCTCATCACCATCGGCCGCTCTTCGGTCGATCTTTATGGCGGGCAGGTTGGCGGTCGCCTGGAAGACATGAGCTCCTTCAACAAGTATATCGGCGGATCCCCCACCAACATTGCCGCCGGCACGGCACGTCTCGGCCTCAAATCGGCGTTGATCACGCGGGTGGGCGATGAACATATGGGCCGCTTCATTCGTGAGGAGCTTGAGCGCGAGGGAGTCGACACGCGCGGCGTTGTGACTGATCCCGAACGTCTGACCGCGCTGGTGTTGCTCGGCATTCGTGATCAGGAACAGTTTCCACTGATCTTTTATCGCGAGAACTGCGCCGACATGGCGCTTGGCGAGGAAGACATCGACCCGGATTTCATTGCCGAGGCACGCTGCGTGTGCGCGACCGGCACGCATCTTTCGCATCCGCGCACCGAGGCCGCAGTTCTGAAGGCGGTCCGGCTTGCCCGCGAACACGGCGCGCTGACGGCGCTCGATATCGACTATCGCCCCAATCTCTGGGGTCTTGCCGGGCATGGCGAGGGCGAGAGCCGCTTCATCGAATCCGAACGCGTTACCGTGAAACTGCAATCCACCCTGCCAATGTTCGACCTCATTGTCGGCACGGAAGAGGAGTTTCATATCGCAGGCGGTTCCACCGACACGATCGAAGCGCTGAGGAATGTGCGCGCGCTGACCGATGCCGTCCTCGTCTGCAAGCGGGGACCGATGGGCGCCTCCGCCTTTGCCGGCGCAATTCCCGGCACGCTGGATGACGGCGAGGCGGGAGAGGGGTTCCCGATCGAGGTGTTCAACGTGCTCGGTGCGGGTGATGGTTTCATGTCTGGGCTTCTCAAGGGTTGGCTCTCGGGGGAGGACTGGCCAACAGCCTTGAAATACGCCAATGCTTGCGGGGCCTTTGCGGTTTCCCGTCATGGCTGCACGCCGGCCTATCCCTCTCTTGAGGAACTTCAATACTTCTTTCGCACCGGTATCCGCGAGAAGGCGCTGCGCAAGGACGCCGCGCTGGAGCAGGTTCACTGGGCGACGACACGGCATGGCGACTGGTCGCAGATGCGTGTCTTCGCCTTCGATCACCGCATGCAACTCGAAGTCATGGCTGATGAGGCGGGCGTCTCCCGTGAACGCATCGGCGGCTTCAAGAAACTCTGCCTTGAGGCAGCGAAAACTGTGGCTGATGGGCGTCATGGTTACGGGATCTTGTGCGATGGCCGTCTCGGGCGGGACGCCCTCTACGCTGCCTCGGGTTCCGGGCTCTGGATCGGTCGCCCCGCCGAATGGCCCGGCTCGCGCCCGCTCACGCTGGAGCCGGCCATTGGCTCCGATTGCGGCGGACTCAATGAATGGCCGCTGGAAAACGTGGTCAAGGTTCTGTGCTTCTATCACCCGAACGATGAGCCGGCGATGCGAGAAGAACAGGAAGAAACGGTCAAACGCCTGTTTGCCGCAAGCCGCCGCAATCGGCTGGAAATGTTGCTCGAAATCATCCCGTCCAAGGTCGCCGCGTGTGACGATGACACCGCAGCCCGCGCCATTCGGCGTTTTTACGAGATCGGTGTCTACCCGGACTGGTGGAAACTGGAGCCGATGACGTCCCGTGCCGCGTGGCAAAAAGCCTGCGATGCGATCCAATCCAACGATCCGCACACGCGGGGCATAGTCGTGCTCGGGCTCGATGCGCCGGCAAAAGAGCTGGAGGAAAGCTTCGCGGTTGCGGCTTCCTTCGAACTGGTCAAGGGTTTCGCTGTTGGCCGTACCATCTTTGCGGATGCAGCGCGGCGCTGGCTATCCGGTGCAATCGACGACAATACGGCCATCTCCGAAATGGCGGAGAAGTATGCAAATCTCTGCGCTGTTTGGGATCGGGCGCGGGCACAGGCGGGGAAGGGAGCGGCAGCATGAAGACTATCCGGCTGACGGGGGCGCAGGCGGCGATTCGCTACATTGCTGCCCAGAAGAACGAGGAGGGCGAGCCCTTCATTGCCGGCATGTGGGCCATTTTCGGCCATGGCAATGTGGCGGGCCTCGGCGAGGCGCTTCATGCGGCGCGCGACACGCTTACCACCTACCGCGGACACAATGAACAATCGATGGCCCACGCCGCCATCGCGTATGCGAAGCAGCTTGGCCGCCGCCGCGCCATGGCGGTAACGTCGTCCATTGGCCCCGGCGCGACAAACATGGTGACGGCGGCTGCACTCGCCCATGTGAACCGCCTGCCCGTGCTTCTCATACCGGGCGACGTCTTTGCCAATCGCGGCCCCGATCCCGTTTTGCAGCAGATCGAAGATTTTGGCGATGGCACGGTGAGCGCAAATGACTGTTTCCGCCCCGTCTCGCGTTATTTCGACCGCATCACCCGGCCCGAGCAGCTTTTGACCGCGCTGCCGCGCGCCTTTCGCGTGATGACCGATCCGGCCGATTGCGGGCCCGTGACGCTCGCCTTCTGCCAGGATGTTCAGGCCGAGGCATATGATTGGCCGGAGAGTTTCTTTGCGGAAAGAACCTGGCGCCGCCGCAGACCGCAGCCCGATGAAGCCGAACTGGCCGACGCGATCGAAACCATTCGCGCCGCTAGCTCTCCGGTGATCGTCGCCGGTGGCGGTGTTCACTATTCGCGTGCGTGCGCAACGCTGAAAGCTTTTGCGGATAAACACGCCATTCCAGTGGTGGAAACGCAGGCGGGCAAATCCGCGCTTCCCTGGGATCACCCGCTCAATCTCGGGCCGGTCGGGGTCACGGGTTCGTCGAGCGCCAATGCGGTCTGCGAGGAGGCGGATCTGGTCTTTGGGGTCGGCACGCGGTTCCAGGATTTCACCACCGGGTCCTGGGCACTGTTCAAAAAACGACCCGGGATCCTGTCTCTGAATGTTCAGCCCTACGATGGTAACAAACACGATGCGCAGGCGCTGATCGCCGATGCTGATGTCGGCCTCGGACTTCTGTCCGAAGGGCTCGGTGGATGGCGGGCGCAGGCGCCCGATCCGGCATTCAAGGAAACGTGGTTCAAAGCCGCTGACGCCGTGACGGCAGCACCCGCGGCCGATGACAACGCACTTCCCACCGACATGCAGGTGATCGGCGCGGTACAGCGCGCGGCGCGCGAGAACACGGTTGTGATGTGTGCTGCCGGCACCATGCCAGGCGAGTTGCACAAGCTTTGGAAGGCCGGGCGACCCGGCTCCTATCACATGGAATACGGCTATTCGTGCATGGGTTACGAGATCGCCGGCGGGCTGGGCATCAAGATGGCGGAGCCTGATCGCGATGTGGTCGTGATGCTGGGCGACGGCTCCTACATGATGATGAATTCGGAGCTGGCCACCGCCGTTTCCATGGGCATCAAGATCACCGTGGTCATCACCGACAATCGCGGGTTCGGCTGCATCAACCGGCTGCAGATGGGCACCGGCGGAGCCGAGTTCAACAATCTTCTCGACCACACACACCATGTCAATCCGCTGCGGGTCGACTTCGTCGCCCACGCTGCCTCGATGGGGGCGGAGGCCCGAAAAGCGGGCTCTATCACCGAGCTCGAGGCAGCTCTTGCAGAGGCGCGTACCGCCAAGGGGCCCTTTGTCGTGGTGATCGATACCGATCCCTATCCCTCGACAGAGGCGGGCGGTCATTGGTGGGATGTGACGGTTCCGGAGGTTTCCGACCGGCAGGAGGTCAATGCAGCCCGCAGGGTCTATGAAAAAGCGTTGAAGGAAAGACACTGAATGATCCGCTTCGGCACCAATCCCATTGCCTGGTCGAATGATGATGATCAGACCATAGGCGCGCATATTCCTCTTGAACAATGCCTGTCGGAAACGGCGTCAATCGGCTTTGACGGGATCGAGAAGGGGCACAAGATGCCCTCGGATGGCGAGACGCTGAAGGCGGTTCTGGCCGGGCACGGTCTCGTCTTCGTTTCTGGCTGGCATTCGCTCAACCTGCTGGTCAACGACATCGAAACCGAGAAAAAGGCAATCCAGCCGCATCTCGACATGCTGAAGGCCAATGATTGCGACGTCTGCATTGTATGCGAGACATCGAACGCCATTCACGGCAACGACGCCGTGGCACTAGCAAACCGTCCCCGCCTTGAGGATGATCGCTGGCCGGCCTTCTGTGCGGGCGTCGAGGCGATTGCGGAACATTGCGCGGGCCAGGACATAACACTGGTCTATCATCACCATATGGGGACCGTGGTTGAAAGCCGAGAAGAGATCGGACGCCTGATGGACGGCACAGGCCCCACGACCCACCTTCTGCTCGACACCGGCCATGCTTGGTTCGGCGGGTCCGACCCGGTGGAGCTCGCCGAAACCTATGGCGAGCGGGTGGCTCATTTCCATGCCAAGAATGTGCGCCCCGCGATTCGCAGGGAAGTGGAGCAGGACGAGCTTTCCTTCCTCGAAGGCGTGCGTCGCGGCGTCTTCACTGTGCCGGGGGACCCGGAAGGCGGCATTGCGTTCGAAGAGGTTTTGAACGTGCTTGCGAAGAAGGGCTATGATGGATGGCTCGTAATCGAGGCCGAGCAGGACCCGCTCAAGGCGGACCCGGTCAAATATCAATCCATGGGCTTGAAAGCGCTCCGGCAGGCAGCGCATGCTGCCGGGCTGGTCAAGGATGAAGCACGATGAGTTTGATTGACGCACGCCATCCCTTCTTTCGGCCGCTATGGCGGCGCGTGGCGGTGGTGGCAGTCTGTCTTGGCTGGGGGGTGTTCGAGTTTGTGTCCGGCGCACCGTTCTGGGGAATTCTGTATACCGCCGTCGGTGTCTATGCGGCCTGGTCGCTGCTCTACACTTTCAAGCCCGGCGACATTGAAAACGAATAAGGCAGGAACCATGCCCGATCTTCTGGTCAGACCCGCAGGCACCGTCGGCAAGGTGCACGACATCACACCGACATCGGCGGGCTGGGGATATGTCGGCTTCGGCCTCTACCGTCTAAAAGCTGGCGAAACCGCATCCGAGGCAACCGGAGACCGAGAAGTCATTCTCGTGCTCGTTGAAGGTAAGGCGGAGATCTCAGGCGCGGGTAAAGCGTTTGGCGAGGTTGGCGAGCGCATGAACGTGTTCGAGCGGCTGCCGCCCCATGCGGTCTACATTCCCGATGGCACCGAATGGCAAGCCCGAGCCACCACGGACTGCACGCTTGCCGTCTGCTCGGCACCCGGCAAGAGCGGCCATGAGGCACAGGTTATCGGCCCCACAGGCATCAGCCTCGAAGAGCGCGGCAAAGGAGCCAACACCCGCCACATCCACAACATCGCCATGGAGGGCCGCGACGTTGCAGACAGCCTGCTCGTCACAGAGGTCTACACCCCGCAGGGCCACTGGTCGTCCTATCCGCCGCACCGGCATGACGAGGATGATTTCCCGAACATGACCTATCTGGAGGAGACCTATTACCACCGGCTCAACCCGGCGCAGGGCTTCGGTTTCCAACGTGTATTCACCGAGGATGGCGAACTGGACGAGACGATGGCCGTCAGCGACCACGATGTGGTGCTGGTGCCAAAAGGGCACCACCCCTGCGGCGCGCCCTATGGCTATGAAATGTACTATCTCAACGTCATGGCCGGCCCACTGCGCAGATGGCGCTTCAAGAACCACCCGGATCATGACTGGATATTCCAACGGGATGCGAAGGCCGGCTAACTGCGCCGTCGCCTGTGGCGCATCTTGCTGCCATACTGCCCCGCAATTCAGTGAGTCGCACCTGCCATGATCCGGGCGGTGCGAAATCGGCAGGCGGGGCATTTTTATGGACTACACCGAACTGACAAAAGTGTTCGGCGCGTTTTTCGCTATCATGAATCCGTTTGTGAACCTGCCGATCTTTCTGGCGTTGACGGACGGTTTCACGGTTCAGCAGCAGCGTGTGCTCGCGTTCAAAGTTTCGATTTTTTCAGCCATTATGTGTGCGGTTATCCTGTTTGCCGGTCAGGCGATCATCGGGTTTTTCGGAATCACGGTTGATCAGTTTCGCGTCGCTGGCGGCATCGTTCTTGCGCACATCGCCTGGTCGATGCTGAACGGAAACGGCTTTTCATCCCACCATGGCACCGAGAGCGAACAGGCGCACATCGACGATCTTTCCGGGCTCGCCTTCTACCCGATCACCTTTCCGATGATCGTTGGTCCCGGCACCATCGCAACATTGATCATCTATGCGGGCCAGGCGGGTGGAGTTGAAGCCACATTCGCCGTAGGTGCTGTTGTCGCCAGCATACTGGCGATCCTGTTTGTCGTTCTCTTCTTTGCATCGTTCATCGGACGCGTGTTGAGCGAAACCATGCGCGTGATCACCACGCGGCTCATGGGCATGATCCTGCTCGCGATAGCTGTGGAGATGATCGTCGCAGGTGTGAAAGCCGTGTTGCCGGGCCTTGCCTGAATAGAGACTAGGCCTGACCGCGCAGTCCCTTCACGAGCCGCACGGAGCGGCGCAGTGCGGTCAGGGCCGCGCCGATGGCGACGATCCAGAGTGCCACCGTCAACACCTCGCCCCGCCCGTTCCAAAGAGGTTCGAACAATGAAAGCGCGGCGGCAAGTGTGATCGCCGCCATGCGATGCGGCTTCGCCATGGGGCCGGAGAAGTCCGCCTTCTGGCCGCAGGCGCGTCCAAGCTCACGCACATAGGCGGTGAGAACGGAAAAGCCGCCTGCCGCCCAGCCCAGCGCTGGCAGACCGATCCCGTAGCCGACCCCGACGAGGATCGCGATGTCGGCAACCCTGTCAGGAAACTCGTTCCAGAAGGCACCGTCCGGTGAACCCTTGCCAGCTTCCACGGCCACCATGCCATCGAAGAGATTACAAAGCAGCCGGCACTGCACGAGCAGGCCGGAAAGGACAAGAAGCAGAAGCCGCGTAGGGCCATCCATCTCACCAGCCTGCCAGAAAGCCAGCCCGGCAAGCGCCGCGAACACCATGCTCGCCACGGAAATCTGATTGGGTGTGACGGATGTGTGGGAAAGCCGGCGGGCCACGGCTTTCGCCCAGCCTGTGTCGCGGCTGGCAAGGGGGCGACGATTTTCGGTCTTGTTCATGTAAGCGACCACCAGTAACGGACAAGGTGAAAGAAGATGGGGGCCGAGAAGATGACCGAATCCAGCCGATCGATAAAGCCGCCATGGCCGGCAATCAGATGCCCCCAGTCCTTCACGCCGCGGTCGCGCTTGATGGCCGACATGACGAGCCCGCCGAAGAATCCCATGAGCACGACAACGAAGGACAGAAGCCCTGCCTGGAGAGGTGTGAAGGGTGTCATCCAGAACAGTGTCGCGCCGACCACCGTGGCGCTCAGCGCACCGCCAATAAAGCCTTCGACCGTTTTGGAGGGAGAGAGTTTTGGCGCAATCTTCGTGCGTCCAAGCAGTTTGCCCCAGACATATTGAAGCACGTCGCTCGACTGCACCACCACCACCAGGAAAGCGATGAGAAGCAGGTTGCGCCCCTCATAGCCGGGGATCTGCAGGGTCAGCAGTGCCGGCACATGGGAAACGCAGAAGACGCAGATCATCAGCGCCCATTGCACCTCTGCCACCCGCACGAGGAAATGGTCCGTGTCGCCGCGCAGGGCAGAGACAATGGGCATCAGCAGAAACGCATAGACCGGAACAAGGATCGAATAGAGCCCGTACCAGTCGATGTAGACCAGATAATACTGAACCGGCAGCACGATGAAGAATGCTGAGGCGAGCGCCCAGTGGTCACCGCGCCGTGTGTCCGTCAGCGTCACGAACTCCCGCAGGGCGGCGAAGGAGGCGAAGCCAAAGAGAAGAATGGCGCCGAGCCGGCCGAAGAGCAGCGCGCCGCCCATGAGGATGATCATCACCCACCAGGCGTTGACCCGGTCGTTCAGGTTCTCAATGGCGGCATTGGAGCCGTCAGGCGAGAGCCTGCGTTGGAGAACCTGCCCTGCAAGAGAGGCCAGAACGAGCACGGCGGCGAGCCCACCAAGCAGTTTCAAAAGGTCTATCTGGTGCACGGTCATCATGCGGTGCTTTCTTCAGCATCGGAGATTGATAAGAGCGCAGCGCGCGCCCTTCTCACGAAGGCGTCTTTGGTCTCTGCAGGTTCCACACGCAATGGCGCACCGAAGGTAACAGTGCATATCAGTGGTACGGGGACAAACTCACCCTTCGGCATGACACGGTTCAGATTGTCGATCCAGACAGGCACGAGATCGATGTCGGGCCGCGCTGTCGCAAGATGATAGACTCCGCTCTTGAAGGGCAGAAGAGGTTTGTCGGTTTCATTGCGGGTGCCTTCGGGAAAGATGATGAGCGAGGCGCCGCCATCCAGGGCATCTGCCATTTGTTTGATCGGATCGTCGGCACGCGTCTTGCGGTCGCGATCAATGAGCACTGCGTTGAACACATCACGGCCGATAAAACGGCGGATGGGTGACTTGAGCCAGTAGTCCGCGCCCGCCACCGGGCGGGTCTGCTCGCGCATGCGGGGAGGTAGGACCGCCCACAGGAGAATGAAATCGCCATGGCTTACGTGATTGGCAAAGTAGATGCGCTGCCGGGGAACAGGCTCTATGCCATCCCAAACGGCCCGCACGGCTGTAATAAAGCGCGCGAACAGCGTGATTGCACCAGCCGCGAGCCGCGCCAGGAAACCCATTTTACCCTCAGATCGTGAAACCGATTCGACCCTGCACCTTGTATAGGATGGCGATAGGCTAGGCCAATCGCATGATCGCCTCATTTCAGCATGAAATTTCTATACTGGAAAAGCTATAGACAATGTATTCTACAGATGCTGTCATCCAACGGTAACATAAGCCGACCAATAGAGACCGGTTAACCGGCGATCGACGCTACAGGGAGATACACAATGAGATTTCGCGCAATGTTTTCCGCTGCCACGGCTTTGACCGTGGTGCTTCCGGTAACGGTCGGCGCCGCACAGGCGCAGACCGAGGTGCAATTCTGGCATGCCTTCACCGGCCGTCTCGGCGAACTTCTGGAAAAACAGGTTTCCGATTTCAATGCCAGTCAGGACGAGTATGAGGTTGTGGCGACCCTCAAGGGCAATTATTCCGAAGCCCTGAATGCCGGCATTGCCGCTTTCCGCGCCGGCGAGCAACCGCACATCCTGCAGGTTTTCGAGGTCGGCACCGCCACGATGATGGCTGCCAAGGGTGCCATCAAGCCGGTTTATGAAGTGATGGCCGAGGCCGAAGCCGAGTTCGATCCCAACGCCTATCTTGCACCGGTTGCAGGCTACTACACCAACACCGACGGCGAGATGCTGTCCTTACCCTACAATTCTTCCACTCCTGTTCTCTACATCAACAAGAAGGCGCTTGAGGAAGCCGGTCTCGATCCCGAGTCAAAGCCTGCCACCTGGCCAGAAGTCGAGGAAATTCTCGTCAAGCTCAAGGAAGCCGGTTCTGCATGCCCGCTGACGACGGCGTGGCAGTCCTGGATCCATCTCGAGAATCTGAGCGCATACCACAATGTTCCGTTCGCAACGGAAGCCAATGGCTTTGCCGGCACCAATACCGAACTCGCTTTCAATGGCGATCTTCAGGTGCAGCACATCGACAAGATGGGCGAATGGGCCAAGGAAGGTCTCTTCAGCTATTCGGGCCGTCGCAACGAGGGCGGTGCACGCTTCCGCTCGGGCGAGTGCGCCATGTTCACCGAATCGTCAGCCGGCTATGCCGGTGTGAAGGCCGAGGCCGACTTCCCCTTCACCGTGACCAATTTACCTTATTGGCCGGATGCGGAAGGCGTGCCCTACAACACGATCATCGGCGGTGCTTCGCTGTGGGTCATGTCGGGCCATGAGGCTGAGGAATATGCAGGTGTTGCAGCATTTCTGAACTATCTCTCCAGCGCAGAAGTGCAGGCCCAGTGGCATCAGGACACCGGCTATCTGCCGATCACCACCGCTGCCTACGACCTGACCAAGGAGCAGGGTTTCTACGAAGAAAACCCGGGCACCGACATTGCCATCCTGCAAATGACCGGCAAGGCTCCGACGGAAAACTCCAAGGGCATCCGTCTTGGCAATTTCGACCAGATCCGCGCCATCATCGACGAGGAGCTGGAAGCCGTCTGGCAGGGTCAGAAGGACGCCAAGGCCGCGCTTGACGAGGCTGTGAACCGCGGCAACGAGTTGCTGCGCCGCTTCGAACAGTCGACGCGATAAGTCTATGAAACCTGCGGGGCCGGCAGAAATCTTGCCGGCCCTGGCATTCTTGGTTTGCCCATGGAAAAGCGCGTTACCTTCGACAACCGGTTGTTGCCATACCTGCTGCTCGCGCCGCAGCTTGCAGTGACGATCGTTTTTTTCTTCTGGCCGGCCGGTCAGGCCCTTTACCAGTCGCTGCTTCTCCCTGATCCGTTCGGGCTTGGAGCGCGCTTCGTCTGGTTTTCCAATTTCGAATATCTCTTCAACGACCGCTATTATCTCCAGTCCTTTATCACCACCGCGGTCTTCACCTTCTTCGTGACGCTGGTTTCCATGTCGGTCGCTCTTCTTTTTGCCGTGATGGCCGATCAGGCGGTCAAGGGGGCAGGGGCATACAAGACGCTGCTCATATGGCCCTATGCCGTGGCGCCTGCCGTGGCCGGCGTGATGTGGCTCTTCATGTTCCAACCGTCCATCGGCGTGATCGCCTTTTACATGAAGGCGATGGGCATCGACTGGAACCCCGTTCTCAATGGGGGGCAGGCCATGACGCTGGTCATTCTCGCCGCAGCGTGGAAGCAGATCAGCTACAATTTTCTGTTTTTCCTGGCCGGCCTGCAGGCGATCCCCAAAAGTCTGATCGAGGCGGCGGCGATCGATGGCGCGGGCAAATGGCATCGTTTTCGCACCATCATCTTCCCGCTTCTATCGCCCACCACTTTTTTCTTGCTCGTGGTCAACATCGTCTACGCTTTTTTCGAGACCTTCGGCATCATCCACACCATGACGGCCGGCGGGCCGGGCCAGTCCACCACCATCCTCGTCTACAAGGTCTATTCCGACGGGTTCGTCGGGCAGGATCTCGGCTCTTCCGCCGCCCAATCCGTCATTCTGATGGTTGTTGTTGGCATCCTGACTGTCATCCAGTTCCGCTTCATCGAGCGGCGCGTGCACTATTGAGGAGGGCGGGGCATGGTTGAAAAACAGGGCTTAGGCACGATCCTGATGCACGCGGTGCTGATCATCGGCATCGCCATTGTCTGCTTCCCGATCTATCTCACCTTTGTCGGCTCGACGCTGACTCATTTCGAGATCATTCGCCCGCCCATGCCACTGGTGCCGGGGCCGCATTTCATCGACAATTACAGCGAAGCGCTTACCTCGGGCATCACCGCGCCGGTGGGGCGCATGCTGTTCAATTCCTTTGTCATGGCCATGGGCATCGCCCTCGGCAAGATCGCCATCTCGATCCTGTCGGCCTATGCGATCGTCTATTTTCGCTTTCCGTTTCGAATGTTCGCCTTCTGGGCGATCTTTATGACCCTGATGCTACCGGTGGAAGTACGCATTGTGCCGACCTATGAGGTTGTCGCCTCGCTCGGCATGCTCAATTCCTACACCGGCCTGATCCTGCCGCTCATCGCCTCGGCGACCGCCACCTTCCTCTTCCGCCAGTTCTTCATGACCGTGCCGGATGAGCTGGTGGAGGCTGCGCGTGTCGATGGTGCCGGGCCGCTGCGCTTCTTCAAGGACATTCTCTTACCGCTCTCGGTGACCAACATCGCGGCGCTTTTCGTGATCCTCTTCATCTACGGTTGGAACCAGTTCCTCTGGCCGCTTCTGATCACGACCAAGCCGGAAATGAACACCATCGTGATGGGTCTGAAACAGATGATGCCGACCGCCGACGACTACGGCAATTGGCCCGTGACCATGGCCGCCGCAACGCTGGCCGTTCTGCCGCCGGTGGCGGTGGTGATCTTCATGCAGCGCCTTTTCGTCAAAGGCCTTGTCGAGACAGAGAAATAGAAGGACCGAAATCGGCATGGCGACGATTTCCATACGCGACGTTCGCAAATCCTACGGCAAGACCGAGGTCATTCATGGTGTGAGCCTGGATGTGGCCGATGGCGAATTCATCGTCATTGTCGGCCCGTCCGGCTGCGGCAAGTCCACACTCCTGCGCATGGTGGCCGGTCTTGAGCGCATCACCGCCGGCACGATGGAAATCGGCGGGCGGGTGGTCAACGATCTGGAGCCGCGCGAGCGCGACATCGCCATGGTGTTCCAGAACTATGCGCTCTATCCGCATATGTCCGTCTTCGACAACATGGCCTACGGGCTGAAAATTGCCGGCAAGACGAAGGACGAGATCCGCCAGCGGGTCGATCAGGCCGCCGCCATGCTGCAGCTCGAACCCTATCTCGACCGCAAGCCGCGCGCGCTTTCCGGTGGCCAGCGCCAGCGTGTTGCCATGGGCCGCGCGCTCGTGCGCAACCCGGCCGTCTTCCTGTTCGACGAGCCGCTGTCCAATCTCGATGCGAAGCTGCGCGTCCAGATGCGGCTTGAGATCAAGCAGATGCAGCGCTCGGTCGGCACCACCGCGCTTTACGTGACGCATGATCAGGTGGAGGCGATGACGCTCGCCGACCGGCTGGTCGTCATGAATGCCGGCATTGCCGAGCAGATCGACACTCCCATGGCTGTCTATGAACGTCCCGCGACACGCTTCGTTGCGGGCTTCATCGGTTCCCCGGCGATGAACATTCTGAAGGGAAGCGTTTCGGGCTCGGATTTCGTGCTGGAAGGCGGCGGAAAGCTCGCGCTGGACACGAAACCGCAAGAGACGGGCCGCCCGCTTCTCTTCGGCGTGCGTCCCGAGCACCTGCAGATTGCCACGGCGAAAGAGGCGACGCTCAATCTTTCCGTCACGGCGGTGGAGACGCTCGGAGCCGACACGCTGGCCCATGGCACGCTTTCAGGCGCCAATGGTGCCGGCGGCGAGCTGATCGCCCGGCTTCCCGGCAGCGCAAAGGTCGCGCCCGGCGACACACTGCCGCTCACCGTTCAGGAGAACATGACCCATCTCTTCGATGCCGAGACGGGCAGGCGCGTTGAGTGATCAGCCGCAAAGCGGGTGCGGCATGTAGCCGACAAAGCCGGTGATCTTCCAGCGCCCGTCGATCTTCGCGCAGAAATAGAGTGTTTGCCAGTTCAGCCGGTCGACGCTGCCGTCAGCCTTGGCCACGCTGCCGTTGAATTTCTTGTGCAGCACGGCGCGGTCGCCATCGATGTCGATGTCACGCATGTTCGTCACGCGGAAAAGCGCATCGCGCAGCGGCTCGGCAAACTCGGTGGCCGCCGTTTCCCTGCCCTGACGCAGCCATTCGTCGCGATAGGTTTGCACATCTGGAAACTGGAGCCGCCAGGAATCCGCGTCGTTGAGGAAATGCGCATGCATGCCGAAGAACCGGTCCTCGGCAAAATCCCCTTCCACCATCGACCAGTCCTGCGCGAGAAACGCGTCGATGTCGCGCCGCACCAGCATCTCCCAGAGATAGTGACGGTCGGCATCGCCTTCAGGGAAGGGGTTCTTGTCGTAGGTCATATGCTTGTTCCTCGGAATGACTGGTTCTCAGGTCAGGCGGCTGCGGGCGGCAACGACCAGTGTTTCGGTCACGCGGTCGCCCTCGACGATGTTCACCGCGTCGTAAAGGTTCGACACCGGGCAAACGTGATTGGGGATGATCCGCACCTTGTCGCCGATCTCAGGTTTTGCCGCACAGTTCGAAAGGTCCACAATACCGTGTTCCTCGCTGAGCGCGCCGATCACCGCATCGGGATACTCCACGATGTGCCCATGGCCTGGAACGGGCGCCGTATCGGCCGCAAGCGCCTTGGAGCCTGCATCGATGATTGCGCGGTTGTCGGTCGGCCGGCTCACCACCGTGGCCAGCACGGTGAACGCGCAGTCTTCCAGCGTGCCATGACCGAAAGCCACCTGCATGCGATCGGAATAGATATAGGTGCCGGGCCGGTGTTCGGTGGCGCTGGTCACCTGCTCGGCCCGATAGAAGTCGGGCGATCCGCCATTGGAAACCGTGTTGACCGCCAGCCCGCTTTCCCCGAGCGCGGCGATGGCATCCGCCAGCCAGCGCTCCACCTTTTCCGGCTCGCCGCGCGGCGGATAGGTCATCAGCCCTTCAAAGCGGAGCCCCGTTGCTGCATCGATCTGTTTCGCCAGCGTAACGACTTCTTCCACCGTTTGCACGCCGCATCGGCCCATCCCCGTATCGCATTCCACCAGCACGGGGAGAGGGCGCTCCGGGTCAGTGAAATGCTTGGCATAGCCGGCAATCGTCACCGCGCTGTCCGCCGTCACCGAAAGCGTCACGCGTTTGTGCAGGGCAAGAAGCCGGTTGAGCTTGGCAGCACCAAGAATGTTGTAGGGAATGAAAATGTCGGTCAGCCCCGCATCGGCCATCACTTCTGCTTCGCCCACCTTCTGGCAGGTGATGCCGATCGCGCCCATCTCGCACTGCATGTTGGCGAACAGGGGCAGTTTGTGGGTCTTGATGTGCGGGCGCAGTTTCAGCCCGTGCGTGTCCGCATGGGCCTGCGCGCGGGCGAGGTTGGCCCGCACCTTCGCAAGGTCGATCACCACGGCGGGCGTTTCAAGGTCGAGAATGCGCAAGACATCAGTCTCCGATGGGCAGATTGGGGTTCTTGATGTTTTGACTGGCCAGGCTGTGGCGCACCCGCCGGAGCGGCTCCAGCACCTTCTTGCCAAGCGTGAGCGCGGTCGCCATGGCGATCATGTCCACCGCCGAGAGCAGCGCATAGCGCATGGAAGAGGGTTTGTAGAGATTGCCGTCTTCCTTGAAGGTGAGCGGCAGAATGTCGTCGCCCGCCGCCGCCAGCGGCGAGTTGGGCGTGGTCACCACAAAGGCGCGCGCGCCATATTGCCGGGCAATCGTCACCGCATCCATCACCGAGGCGGCCTGCCCCGAAACGGAAAAGCCGATCACCACCGCCTTGGGCTCCAGCACCGAGGCGCTCATGCGCTGAAGCTGCGGGTCGGTGTGTGCGGTGACATGCAGACCAAGCCGGAAGAGCCGGTTTTGCAGCTCCACCGCCGCAAAGGAAGAGCTGCCGCCGGTGCCATAAACGAGGATCTGGCTCGCGCGGCTGATTTCTTTCGCCATGGGCTCAAGATCAATGTCCGCGAGCGCCATCGACATGAGGTCGAGCGCGGCATGAGCGCCTGAGGCAACCTTCGCCACCACCTGACCGGAAAGTGGCAGTTCCTCCACCGGTGCGCTCGGCTCGCGCAGATAGGCACCGCCAATGGCCAGCGCCTGCGCCAGATGAAACCGCATTTCCCGCGTTCCGGGAAAGCCAAGTGCACGCGCCAGCCGCGTGATGGTCGGTTCGCTCACGCCCGCTCGTTCGGCGATCTGCGCGATGGGCGCGTGGGCGGCAAACTGCGGATTGGCCAGAATGCTCTCCACCAGGCGGATTTCCGCGCCACGCCCGCGCTCAAGGCGATCCTGCAGCCGGGCGATGATATCGACCGTGCGTTCGCTGTCGTCGGGCACGCGCTTGTCCATGGTCAGTGGGCCTCCAGCCTTTGTCCGCCATCGCTGTCAAAGAGGTGGACATGCTCGACCGGAACGGAAAGCGCAAGTGTCTCGCCATGATGGGGGAGTTCGCGGTCCCGGAGCACGACGCGTACATCTTCTCCGGCAATGGTGCCGAACACATGGATCTCCGGGCCGGTGGGCTCCACAACTTCTACATGGAGTTTCAGCGGTCCTTCCGGGTTCCTTTGATAGGATTCGGGACGGATACCAACCGTCACCGTTTTCTCGCCAAAACCCTGCGCAACGGGGAGGCTCGTCCCATCCTGCAGCACCGCCACGGGCGTGCCGTCAACCATGCCCGTTTCTGCCTGAAGAAAGCTCATCGCGGGTGAGCCGATGAAACCGGCAACAAATGTGTTGGCGGGCCGGTCGTAAAGCTCCAGCGGTGTGCCCACCTGCTCGATATTGCCGCCATTCATGACCACGATCCGGTCGGCCATAGTCATGGCCTCGATCTGGTCATGCGTGACATAGACGATGGTCGTGCCAAGCTTCTGGTGCAGCGCCTTGATCTCGGTGCGCATCTGGATGCGCAGTTTCGCGTCGAGGTTCGACAGCGGCTCGTCGAAGAGAAACACTTTCGGATCGCGCACGATGGCCCTGCCCATGGCGACACGCTGGCGTTGACCGCCCGATAGCTGGCCCGGCTTGCGGTCGAGATAGGCGCCGAGATTTAGGATTTCCGCCGCCTTCCTGATGCGCTGCTCGGTCTCGTCTTTCGGCTCCCCGCGCACGCGTGGCCCAAAGCTGATATTCTCCCGCACGCTCATATGCGGAAAGAGCGCATAGGACTGGAACACCATGGACGTGTCGCGTTTCTGAGGCGGAATGTCATTCGCGCGCGCCCCACCGATGAAAAGATCCCCTCCGGTAATGGGCTCAAGCCCCGCGATCATGCGCATGAGTGTGGATTTGCCACAGCCGGATGGCCCGACCAGGACCACGAACTCGCCGTCGTCGATCGCCAGCGAGAGCTTCTCGATCACGGTCAGCGAGCCATAGCGCTTGGAAATGTCCTTCAATCTCAGTTTTGCCATGAAGGGTCTCCTCAGCCGGATATCTGTTCGAGAAAGGGCAGGTTGCCGGCGGAAATCCCGGCATCCACGGGAAGCACCGTGCCGGTGATGCCACTTGAAAGCGGTGAGGCGAGAAAGGCCGCTGCGCGCGCCACTTCGGCGGGCTCGACCATGCGGCCCAGCGGGTAAAGCTGCCGCACCTTCGCCAATATGCCCGGGTCGCGTTCGATGCGGTGGTCCCAGGCCATGGTGCGCACCGAACCCGGCGTGATCGCATTGGCGCGAATGCCATGCCGGCCTTCCTCCGTCGCGATGGCGCGCATCCAGGCGATCAACCCGGCCTTGGCAGCCGCATAGGCGGGATTGCCATAATGCGAAAGCGCGTTGATGGAGGAAATGAACACGAACGCTGCGCCGTTCTCCCTGTCACGCATGGCGGGCAGAAAGGCCTGCGAAAGTCGTGCCGCGCTGCGCAGGTTCAGGTCCAGCTCGAGGGAGAGCGCCTTGGGCGTCACGTCATCCAGCGTTTCGGCGCGCGTCCAGCCGGCGTTTGAGATCACGGCATCCGGAACGCCCCCGTCGCAAATGCGCTTTGCCGCCGCTTCAACCGCACCATCGTCCAAAAGGTCAAAGCGCTGTGCTTCCCCAACCCCGTCAAACGACAGATCGGCCTCCTCCAGATCGCAGGCGACCACAAAGGCGCCAAACCCCGAGAGGACATCCACCATGGCTCGTCCGATGCCACCGCCCGCACCCGTCACCACGATCCTGTGATCCTTCAGATCGATCATTGCGCTCCCGTTCTTCCCCTCGGTGTGCCCGCTTTTCTTGAAATCGATTGGTCTTTTCCGGGCAATTGGCGCGGGCCCAATTAAGGATCCACAGCCAAAGATTTGCCGATAAATCGTAATTTAGCAACATGAATGTGCGATTTCTCTTGCTTAATTCTAGTTTCTGTAAAAAAATTACACAAAAGGCCGCCGCCCGCGCCGTGTGGCGATCCCAAAGAACAGTTAAGGCGCAGGTGCCCTTCACCGGGCATGCATCAGGAACCCGAGAGAGGAACAGGGAGTTAGCAATGATCAGGACCGCATTGAGAGCCACCGTCGCCGGTGCCGCGCTTCTATCCATGGCTGGGTGGGCGCAGGCGGAGACCGTGCGCGTCACCGTAGCTGAATACAGTTCCAAGACCGGCCCCTATTTCGAAGAAGCCGCCAAAGCGTTCGAGGAGGCCAATCCCGGCTCTGAAATTCAGGTAGAAGTGGTGCCGTGGGACGTGCTTCTGCAAAAGCTGACCACCGACATTTCGGGCGGCGCCAATGCCGACCTGTCGATCATCGGCACACGCTGGCTGATCGATTTCGTCGATCAGGGCATTGCCGCCCCACTCGACGATTACATGACGCAGGATTTCAAGGACCGCTTCTTCCCGGTCTTCCTGGAGCCATCCGTGATGCAGGAAAAGACCTATGGTCTGCCCATCGCGGCATCGGCCCGAGCCATGTATTACAACAAGGCGCTGTTTGAGCAGGCCGGCATCACCGAGGTTCCCGACACCTGGGACGAGCTTGCCGAAGCGGCCAAGAAGATCGGCGCGCTGGGTGACGACATTGCCGGCTTCGGACTTCAGGGCAAGGAAATCGAGACCGACGTCTATTTCTACTATGCCTTCTGGGCCTATGGCGGCCAGCTTGTTGAGGAAGACGGCACGTCCGGCCTCGACACGGATGCCGGCTACAAGGCCGCGGAGATGTACAAATCGCTGATCGATGCCAGCGCGACCCAGCCCGGCGTCACCTCCTACAGCCGCGAAGACGTGCAGAACCTCTTCAAGCAGGGCAAGGTCGGCATGATGATCACCGCGCCCTTCCTTTCAAACCAGATCAAGGAAGAAGCGCCCGATCTCGAATATGGCGTTGCCGCCATTCCGGCTGGACCGGATGGAGAGCGCGGCACTTATGGCGTGACCGATTCCATCATCATGTTCGAAAATTCCCAGAACAAGGATCTGGCCTGGAAATTCCTCGATCAGCTCTTCACCACCGAGTGGCGCGCAAAGTTCACCTCGGGTGAAGGCTTCCTGCCGGTCAATCCTGAGGTCGCTGCCCAGCCCGCCTTTGCTGACAATGCCGATCTGAAAGCCTTCACGGCGCTTCTGCCGGATGCCCGCTTCGCGCCCGTCATCGCCGGTTGGGAGGAAATCGCGGCCGCCACGTCGGATGCGGTGCAGACAATCTATCTCGGCAATGGCGAGCCCAAGGCCACGCTCGACGCTGCCGCTGAAGAGATCAACGGCATTCTCGGGCAATAGCCGATCCATTGAAGATGGCGTGCGCGGTTGTGGCTGCGCATGCCGCTTCTGTCCGCTTGAAATCCTGCGAACACTGACGGGACCATGATCCGCTCGCCCCTGACAAATCCCTATCTGTTGATCCTGCCGGGGTTTCTGCTCGCCGCGTTCATCATCCTGTGGCCGCTTTACCAGCTCGGCACGATTTCGCTCAACGACGTCAACCGCTTTGGCCAGCTGCGTGGTTTCAACGGTGTCGAAAACTATGTCGCCGTCTTCACCGATCCGGATTTTCTGGGCGCGCTGTGGCGCACCTTCATCTGGACCGGCGGCATCGTCTTCGGCACGCTCATCATCTCCGTGCCCGTCTCCATGATCCTTAACGAGGATTTTTACGGTCGCTCGCTTGCGCGCGTCATCGTCATGCTGCCCTGGGCCGTGTCGCTCACCATGACCGCCATCGTCTGGCGGTGGGCGCTGAATGGCGAGAGCGGCATGCTCAATTCGGGCCTGCAGAACATCGGCCTGATCGATCATAACATCCAGTGGCTTGCCCGCGCCTCTACCGCCTTTCCGGTGCAGATCATGATCGGCATTCTGGTCACGATCCCGTTCACGACCACGATCTTTCTCGGCGGCCTCTCATCCATTCCCGATGATCTCTATGAGGCGGCAAAGCTTGAAGGTGCATCGCGCTGGCAGACTTTCCGCGAGATCACCTTGCCGCTGATGAAGCCGTTTTTGAACATCTCGATCGTGCTCAACATGATCTATGTGTTCAATTCGTTCCCGATCATCTGGGCGACCACGCAGGGTGGGCCGGCCAACTCCACCGACATCCTGGTCACCTATCTCTACAAGCTCGGTTTCCGCTTCGGCAAACTGGGCGAGGCGTCCGCCCTGTCGGTGATGATGTTCGCGCTGCTTCTGGTCTTCACCATCCTCTATGTCGCGCTGGCCATGCGTAGGGAACGGACATGAACCCCAAACTGAAGAAATCGCTTCTCTACTGGGCACTGCTGTCACCGCTCATTGTGCTGATCCTGTTTCCGTTTGCCGTGATGTTCATCACCGCGATCAAGCCGGCCAACGAGGTGCTGTCGCCCACCTGGTGGCCGCGTGAGGCAGCATGGCGGAATTTCATAGACATGTGGGCCGTCACCAATTTCGGCACCGCGCTGTGGAATTCGATCTATGTCTCGGTGCTGTCGACCGTTCTGGCGCTCGCGGTCTCCATTCCAGCGGCTTACGCCATGAGCCGTTTCCGCTTCAGGGGGCAGGGCTTTTTCCGCCAGTTCCTGCTCGTCACGCAGATGCTCTCGCCCATCGTGCTTGTCATCGGCCTGTTCCGGCTGGTGGTGTGGCTCGGCCTGCTCGACAATGTGAACTCCATCGTCTTCGTCTATGGCGCGTTCAATGTCGCATTCACCGTTTGGATGCTGCAGAGCTATTTCTCCACCATTCCGAAAGATCTGGAAGAAGCCGCGTGGATCGAGGGCGCGAGCCCGGCAAAAGCGCTGGTGATGGTGTTCCTGCCGCTTGCCCTTCCTGCGATGACGGTCACCGCCATCTTCTCCTTCATCAATGCGTGGAACGAGTTCGTCATCGCACTCACCATGCTGCGGCGTCAGGAAAGCTACACGCTGCCGATCCAGATTTTCTCGCTCGTTGCCGGCCGCTACACGGTCGAGTGGCATCACGTCATGGCGGCAACCTTTGTCGCCACGATCCCCGTCGCCGTCATCTTCGCCTGGCTACAGCGCTATCTGGTGCGCGGCTTGGCCATCGGTGCGGTGAAATAAAGCAATTCTAGGAACGGAGTATATTCATGTCCAAACAGTGCTTCGGCACCTCCCATGTGCCACTTTCCCCCGCCGTGCGCGCCGGTGATTTCGTGTACATTTCGGGCCAGGTTCCGGTGGGTGCCGATGGCGTTGTCGTCAAGGGTGGCATCACCGAGCAGACCATGCAGGTGATGGAAAACGTCAAGGCGGCATTGGCGCTTGCCGGCTGCACGCTGGACGATGTGGTCAAGACAACCGTCTGGGTGGAAGACGCTCGCGATTTCGGCCCGTTCAATGCGGTCTATGGCAAATATTTCCCGAAAGACCCGCCCGCGCGCACCACGGTTGAATCGCGGCTGATGCTCGACATCAAGATCGAGGTTGAGGCCGTAGCCTACAAGCCGCTTTGAACCATAAGCCGGGATATCAACGCATGCGTGTCTTCACTGCCTCCTTCGCCACCGAAACGAACACCTTCTCGCCGATCCCCACGGATCGACGCGATTTCGAGATGGCGTTTTATGCGGGGCCGGGGGAGCATCCCGAGACCCCGACCCTCTGTTCGGCGCCCATTCCGGTTTTGCGGCGGCGCGCGCGGGAGGAGGGGTTCACCCTGATCGAAGGCACCGCCACCTGGGCGGAGCCGGGAGGCTATGTGCGGCTCGATGTCTATGAGGCGTTGCGCGATGAAATACTGGATCAGCTGCGGGCCGCCATGCCGGTGGACTGCGTGGTTCTTGGCCTGCACGGCGCAATGGTCGCGCGCGGACTCGATGATTGCGAGGGCGATCTTCTTGCCCGCGTTCGCGCGATCGTCGGGCCAAACGTGGTGGTGGCAGCAGAGCTCGACCCGCACAGCCATCTGACAGCGAAGCGCGTGGCGGCAGCCGACATTCTGGCGTCTTTCCTGGAATTTCCCCACACGGATTTCCTGGAGCGGGCGGAACATGTGGTGGATCTCGCCCTGCGGGCCACGCGTGGCGAAATCCGCCCGGTCATCTCCACCTTTGACTGCCGTATGATCGATGTCTTCCCGACCAGCCGCGAGCCCATGCGTTCCTTCGTTGACCGCATGAAGGCACTTCAGGGCAGGGAGGGGGTTCTCTCCGTCTCGCTTATTCACGGCTTTATGGCCGGAGACGTGCCGGAGCTCGGGACCCAGGTCATGGTCGTCACTGACAATGCCCCGGCCAAGGGCGCAACTCTTGCCGAAAAGCTTGGTCGTGAAGTGCGTTCCATGCGCGGCACGACCGCCATGAACAGCATCTCCGCCGATGATGCCATCGCCAGGGCTAAAGCCGGCGGTGCAAGCGGCTGGCCGGTCGTCATCGCCGACATGTGGGACAATCCCGGCGGTGGAACGGCAGGCGACAACACCGTTCTCCTGCATGCGCTCGTCAAAAGCGGCATAACACGCGCCGGCATTGCTACGATATGGGATCCGCAGGCAGTCGGTTTCGCTCATGGCGCAGGCGAGGGCACCGTTCTCGACATGCGCATTGGCGGCAAGGCAAACGCCGCCAGCGGCACACCGTTCGACGGGTCATTCGAGATCCGCAAACTGGCGAAGGAGGGTTGGCAGACATTTGGCACCAGCCGCGTCACACTTGGCCCTGCCGCAGTAGTGCGGCTTGTGGGCACGGAGATCGACATCGTGCTCAACACCAATCGCACGCAGACTTTCGAGCCGGACATCTTCTCCAATCTCGGCGTCGATCCGCTCGAAAAACAGGCGCTGCTTATCAAGTCGACCAACCATTTCCACGCGGGCTTTGCTCCCATCGCCGAGGAGATCATCTATGCGGTCGTGGAAGGTTGCTACCCCAACAACCCGAAGACCGCCGGTTACAAAAAGCTCGCGCGTCTGATCTGGCCTATCGATGAAAACGCTCTTGATGAGCAGTTGGGATAGAGCAGGGCAGGGGGCGGCCTCAAGCTGATGCCGTCGCGCCCGAGGTTTCCATTTTGAGATCGAGCAACCCCGCAAGGGCCTGCCGATTGGTGACAAGATCGGCAAGCGTATAGCGATCGAACACGGCGAGATAGGCATCCAGCGCCTCGGTCACGATGCCCTTCAGCCGGCAACCCTGCGTCAGAACACAAGTGCTTTCTCCCACGCCCATGCACTCGACGAGGGCGAGGCTTTCCTCCATACCGCGAACGATGGCCCCCAACTCGATGTCTTCGGGTTCCTTTGCCAGCATGATTCCCCCGGCGCGTCCGCGCAGCGTCGTGACTGCGCCAAGTTGCGCGAGCCTTCGTGCAACCTTCAGGAGATGGTTGTGCGAAAGCCCATAAGCTTCTGCGACATCGCCCACAATGCAGGGCGCATCAGGCCGTAATGCCAGAAAGATCAGCATCCGCAGTGCATAATCTGTATGGAGTGTCATGCGCATCAAGTCATTCCCGCGCCCGGGTGCGTGCTACATCAGGCCCAAGCGCAGCAGGCAGGCGGAAGAACATGGCAAGTTTCAGGCTTTTTGCGATGCGCTCCGCCCGCTCCATGAACACGGTCGCAACCGACGGTGTGGAAAGCTCCTCGACGGTCTCGCGAAACAGCCCCAGCCAAATGTCGAAGTCGGCTTCCACAACCGTTTTCAGCTTGAGGTGAGCCGGCACCGGCCTACCGTGATAGCTGCCATCCTTGAGGATGACCGCGCACCAGAAATCGGTCATCTTCTCCAAATGCGGTTCCCAGTCATCCCTGATTTCGCCGGCAAAGATGGGCCCCAGCCGCGCGTGGCTTCGTACGCGCGTATAGAACGCGCGCACCAGTCGCCCGATAAATTCCCGGTCCACGGCAGGGTCCTTGAGAGCTTCTTCCGGTTGAGATTTTGGTCGGACGATGAAGGTGCCGCTCATGAAACTCTCCCAAACTGGTATTTTATCTACCAGTTTACCATTTCCGCGTTCCCGCACAACGGACGCGATGCCGCAGGCCATGCCTGGAATAAAACTCTCACTGGCGTTATGAGTAGAGTCTTGAGCTGGAAGCAGCGCTTGCGCCTCCCGGTTGTCTTGAACGGGGCCGCTCATTCCCCTGTCGGGACCGAGATGTCATCGCATAAGTTCTGGGGCGAAACTCGAGAAATCCGCCGTAACCGGCGTGGCTCGCTTGCCGCAAGACTGCTGCGCGTCGGCCGTGTTTTCGTAAGGGTTCTGCTGCTCAGCCTGCTGGGCTTTCTCGTGACACGGCTTCTGCGATGGTTCGTTTTCTGGGATGCGCCAGAGCATGCCGTATTCGTTCCATCGCGGATGCGGGCGATTCCTGTCAGTAAAATACCGGTAGCAGGGCTTCGTGCACAGGAAACCCGAACAGCTGTCCGTCGTCACCTTCGCATATATTCGAGCGTCCGCATCACGCCGCGCAGTTCCGCCAGCCCCTTCAATCGGCCAATACCTGAATAACCCGGATTCACGCGCTTGCCGAGATCGTCCAGAATGGCATGTCCATGGTCGGGACGCATGGGAATCTGCCCGTCGCGCCGCCTCTCTTCATCGAGCAGGGCGGCGACCACGGCGATCATGTCCGTGTCGCCTTCCAGATGCTCTGCCTCATGGAAAGACCCGCACGGCTCCCTCTTCACATTGCGCAGATGCGCGAAGTGAATATGCGGTCCAAGCGCCTTCGCCATGGCCGGAAGGTCGTTTGCCGGGTTCGCGCCGAGCGAGCCGGTGCAGAAGGTTAGGCCGTTTGCTCTGGTCGGAACGGCATCGAGCAATGCCTTCAGGTCGTCATGCGTTGAAACGATGCGCGGCAGGCCGAACAGCGGGAACGGTGGATCGTCGGGATGGATCGCCATCACCACGCCTTCCTCCTCCGCCACCGGCATGATCTCCCTCTGGAACTCTGCCAGATTTTCGCGCAGGCCATCGGTTGAGATGTCGCGATAGGTATCCAGCATGCGCCGGAAGCTCTCACGGTCATAGACGAATTCACGCGCCGGCACCCATTCGATGAGATTGCGTTCCAGCCGCGCCAGATCGCTTTCGCTCATCGTCTTCAGGCGCTCGCGCGCAGCTTCCACCCGCTCGGCCGGGTGGTCAGCCTCGGCACCCGGACGCGCGAGGATGAAGACATCGTAGACGCAGAACTCGACTGCATCGAAGCGCAGCGCCGTCCCGCCATGCGGCATCGGATAGTCGAGATCCGTGCGCGTCCAGTCGGTGATGGCCATGAAATTGTAGCAGATGGTGCGCACCCCGGCGCGGGCGACATTGCGGATCGAGGTCTTGTAATTGTCGATCAGCGCGCGAAAGGCGCCGCTGCGCGTTTTGACATGCTCATGCACGATCACGCTTTCGACGACCGACCATTCAAGGCCGTCCTGTTCGATTTCTTGCCTGCGCTTGTCGATCTCGTCCTGCGGCCAGGCACGGCCGTCATTGAGATGATGCAGTGCGGTGACAATCCCTGTAGCACCCGCCTGCCGAACATGAGCGAGCGTCACCGGATCGTCCGGACCGAACCACCGCCAGGTCTCTTTCATTGAGGGAACTCTCCTTGAGCATAAAGGGCAAGGGGCGCCGAAATGCCATCATCCGAGATGCGCTGATAGGCTTTGGTGACGGCGGGCAGATATCGGTCGACCCTGTCGAAACGGGCAGCCTGAAGGACGGCGGCGACAGTGTCGGCGGGACTGGTCGTCTTTGCGATGGCCGCTTTCAGCGCCTCATCCAGCGGATCGGAGAAGGCAGGCGGCTCGCCTCTGTCAGCGAGTGCTGCAATCCAGAGTGCAACACCGGCTGCAAGATGCGCTGCATCTTCACCCGCATCTTGCAGCTCCAGCATAGGATTGATGAAGCGCTGCGGAAGCTTTTGCGAGCCGTCATTGGCAATCTGCGCCGTGCGGTGACGCAGCGCGGGGTTGGCGAAACGGTCTGCAAGCCGCTCCATGTATTCGTCCGGCTTCAGGCCGGCGTCGCCGGAAAGCGTCCGGGCAGATTCTCGCCAGAGGCCCTTTACGAAACCGTGGATCAGCGGGTCGGCAAAGGCATCCGCCACCGTCTCGTGCCCGAGCAGCTGTCCTGCATAGGCGATGGCCGAATGCGCGCCGTTCAAAAGCCGAAGCTTCATCTCCTCGAAAGGAGCGACATCGGCCACCATCTCGACGCCATGGCGTTCCCAGGCGGGCCTGCCCATCGGGAAATTGTCTTCCACCACCCATTGCATGAAGGGCTCTGTCACCACGGGCCAGGCATCTTCAACGCCGAGTGCCTGTGCAACTCGTTCGCGGTCGGCATCCGTGGTCGCCGGAACGATGCGGTCCACCATGCTCGAAGGGAAGGCAACATTCTGCTCGATGTAACGGCCCAGTTCGCGATCGCGCAGGGTCGCAAATTCGGTCACGAGCCCGCGTAGTGTTTTGCCGTTGGCGGGCAGGTTGTCGCATGAGAGAACGGTGAAAGGCGGCGTGCCGTCAGCCCTTCTTCGGGCGAGGGCTTCGGTCAGAAAACCCAGTATGCCGGTCGGCCGGTCGGGGTTGGCGAGGTCCGCCGCCACTGTGCGATCCTGCACATTCAGGGTGCCGTCCGCGTTTCGTGGATAGGCCTTCTCCGTTACGGTCAGCGTCACGATCCGCGTCTGCGGACTGCTCATCGCGGCAAGAACCACCTGCGGGTCCTCCGGTGCCACCAGCACCTTCATCACGGATCCGATGACCTTCAGCGTTTCACCGGAACCATCACGCTCGGCGAGTGTGTAGAGACAATCCTGCGGGGCGAGGGCGTCGCGCATGGCAGAGCTGCGGAGGGAAACGCCGATGATGCCCCAACTGGCATCTCCCTCCGCAAGACAGGCGTCCACATAAACGGCCTGATGAGCGCGATGAAACGCCCCGATGCCGATATGCACGACGCCCGCGACCAAATGGGTTGGATCGTAGGCTGGACCCTGAACGGCGCCGGCCAGATGCGACAGACAGGAACGGTTAAGACGCTGCGCCATCACGGATCAGCCAAGCCTCTGGCTTGTCTCCGCGTCGAAGAGATGTGCCTTGGCCGCCTGAACGCCAAGGCGCACTGTGTCGCCCGCGCGAATGTGGACGCGATCACGAAGCTGCGCCGAGACGATCTGCTTTCCCACGCGAACCTGAACGAGTGTTTCAGACCCTGTCGGCTCGACATTGGTCGCAACGGCCTCGAACCCTTCACCATCAGCGGCCAGGAACAAATGCTCAGGACGCATGCCGTAGACCACCTTACTGGCGGCAGGCGGTTCGCCTTCAAGCGGCAGTTCAGCGCCGCTTTCAACACGGACGCTCTTGCCACCATTGGTAAGGAGGCCCGGTAGGAGGTTCATCGAAGGCGAGCCGATGAAGCTTGCCACAAAGGTGTTGTTCGGCCGGTCGTAAAGATCCAGCGGCGCGCCCACCTGCTCCACGATGCCATCGCGCATCACGACGATGCGGTCGGCCATGGTCATGGCTTCGATCTGGTCATGCGTGACATAGACGGTGGTTGTCTTCAGGCGGGCGTGAATGTCCTTCAGCTCAGCGCGCATCTGAACGCGCAGCTTGGCGTCGAGATTGGACAGCGGCTCGTCGAAGAGAAAGACCTGCGGATTTCGCACGATGGCGCGGCCCATGGCGACGCGTTGGCGCTGACCGCCGGAAAGCTGGCGCGGATACCGGTCGAGATAGTCCGACAGGCCGAGAATGGCGGCGGCCTCGCGGACCCGCTGGTCGATCTCGTCTTTCGGGCGCTTGGCGAGCCTGAGCGAGAAGCCCATGTTCTCGGCGATCGTCATATGCGGATAGAGCGCATAGTTCTGGAACACCATGGCGATGTCGCGGTGCTTGGGCTCCACATCGTTGATGACGCGTCCCCCGATGCTGATCGTGCCGCCGGAAATGTCCTCAAGCCCGGCGATCATGCGCAGAAGCGTGGACTTGCCGCAGCCGGAAGGGCCGACCAGAACCACAAAGGCGCCATCCGGCACTTCGACGGTTACGCCCTTGATGGTTTCGAGCTGTCCGTAGAATTTGCGGACATCCTGGATGTCGACTGAAGCCATGGTTACCTCGAGGCGTAAGCGGTGTGTGACGTTGAAAGAGCCTCCGCAACGCGGATCGCGGCAAGAAGGCTCAGACCGGTGTGATATCCGGGGTCGAGATCGGGCGTGGCCGGCACATAGTTCACCGGGCCATCTGCCGTGCGGGTCTGGTAGCCGATGGCCGGCGCACCGCGCCAGTAATGGTCGAAGAATGCGCTGTCCGCTTGTTGCCAGATGGCAAGGCTGTCGGCGCTGCCGGTCAGCTGGTGGCAGAGCGCGGCGGTGCGGATCGTTTCCGGCAAAGACCACCAGGGTCGGTAGGGGCTGAGCTTTTCGCCGGAAGAAACCGAGACGGTGAGATGCAGCCCGCACTCGGCAAAGCCTGCCCGAAACGAAGCGATCAGAATGCGCTCCAGCGTGGCCACCAGCGCCGGGTTCCGGCGAATGGGCGCATGGTCCAGGGCAAAGCCCGCAAACTCGATGCCGTGTCCGACATTACACTTATCGCCGCCCGGCACATTGCGCAGCAATCCGGATTTCTCGTCCAGATGGTCCTCGATGACATGATCGATGAAACGCTGCGCATAGGCGGTGTGATCTGAAAGGCCGCAGCGTTCCAGCATGCCGGCAGCGCCGAGCACGATCATGCGCGGCCCGAAATCGTCCGGTTCGCCGGCGAGCGCTTCGCCCCCCAAAGGCTTTTCTTCGCCCATCTGAAAGCGGCCATCCTCGATTGCCGCAATCACATCGGCGAGATAGCGCAAATATCCGGGCAGTTCTTCAGGCACATAGCGGGCGGCTGCCGCCACCAGTCCCTTGGCGGCGAAAGCATCGGAATAGGTGAACACGTCTCCCGCCGGTTCCTGGGCAGTCACCGCGCCATCGCCGTCCGCGCGAACAGGGCGAAGCCCGGCATCATAGCGGAAATAGACATGGCCATCGCGCGCCTGCAGTTCCTTGATGCGCGCGAAGAGCGAGCGTCCGGCATCATTGAGCCGCTGAGATAGCGCCGCATCGCGCGTCTCGAAGAAAGCCGCATGGCTGACCAGCGCTTCGAGACCACGCCCCTGAATCCAGCCATAGGTGTAGTCCGGCCCGCGCAGCCCGTCGGCCTCGCCATAATCGGCAAGCGTCAGGCTGTTGACCTTGGTGTTCAAAAAGCCCGCCCCAAGCAGGGGGCGATCCAGCATCCATTGGAGCGTCCCGGCATTGGCCGATGCATAGCGGTCAGCGGCCTCTGGAAAGAAGGCGTTCCCGGCGGTCATTCCTTCATCCCCGTGCTGGCAACACCCTGCACGAAATTGCGACGCAGGATCACGAACAGCGTGATGGAGGGTACGAGCACGGCCGCAGATGCCGCGCTCAACCGGCCAAGATCGACGGTGAATCCGGTCTGGAACAGGGCGAGGCCAACCTCGATCGTGTAGCTGTCGCGCGTCGTCGTCACGATCATCGGCCAGGCGAAGGAGGTCCATGCCTGGAAAAAGGCGAGAACGGCAAGCGCGCCGAGCGCACCGCGCAAGAGCGGCAGGACGATCTTCCAGAAGATCCAGAACTCTCCCGCCCCGTCGATGCGCGCGGCCTCAAGCAGTTCGTCGGGTATGGAATGCATCACATTCTGGCGGATCAGAAAGATGCCGAAGCTCATCACCAGATAGCCAAGCAGCAGGCCCCAGAGAGAATTGAGCACACCCAGCGCCTGCGCCTGGAAATAAAGCGGGATCATATAGACCTCGAACGGCACGATGGCCGTGGCGAGGATCAGGATGAAGATGATGTTGAGCGAGCGAAACGGAAACTTGGCCAGCACATAGCCGGCGATTGCCGAGGTCATGACAATCGCCACCATGGAAAGGGTGGAGAACGCGACGCTGTTGAATATCCACATCGGCAACGGCGTGTCCGCCAGCACCGAGCGGAAGTTTTCCAGCGTCGGATCGGTGGGGATGATGCGTGGCGGCCAGGCGACGATCTCTTCAGGCGTCTTGAAGGCGTTCGACACCAGAAACACCAGCGGCAGGATCATCAGGATCGAGAAGCAGAACAGGAACACATCGATGGCGAAATCGATGAGTTTGCCCCGCGTTTTCATGCGCCCGCCGGCTTTCGGGCGTGGTGTGGAAGCGGCTATCGTCTGTGTCATTTCCGCCCCTTTTCCCGAAGAAGACCGAACTGGATGAGAGTCAGCACGAGAACAATGGCCAGAAGCACCACGGCTTCGGAGGCCGCATAGCCGACACGGTAGTTGCGGAAGCTGTTTTCGAGCATGTCGAGCACCAGAACCCGGACCTGCCTGCCGGGCGCGCCCTGTGAGTCCGAGGCAAGAACGAAGGCCTGCGCATAGACATTGAAGCCGGAGATCAGCGTGACGACGGAAACATAGAGCGTGATCGGTTTCAGCATCGGCACCGAGACATGCCAGAAACGCTGCACGCCGGACGCGCCATCAAGCTTGGCTGCCTCGAAGAGAGAGACCGGAAGGTTCTTGAAACCGACGAGATAGATCAGCACGGCATAGCCGAGCGCCTGCCAGGAACACAGGACGATGATACAGATCACCGAAAGAACGGGATCGAAAAGCCATGCCTGCGCCGGGATGCCGAAGAATTCGAGCAAAGCGTTGAGCGGGCCGAGCTTGGCGTCGAAAATCCATTTCCAGGCCATCGCCGCCGGCACCAGCGACACGACATGCGGGATGAAGACCGATGTCTCGTAGAACCCGGAGAAGCGCGAATGCGTGCGGTGGTGGATAAGCCCGGCGATCACCATGGCGGTGGGCACCGTGAGAATGACCACGCCGAAAGCGATGATCGACGTGTTTGTCAGGGCGTTCAGGAAGAGCTGGTCCTGAAAGAGCTCGCGGAAATTCGCCAGGCCGATGAACGGTTTGTTCTTCGACAGGATGTTCCACTGATGCAGGCTCAGCCGCAATGTCTCGACGATCGGGTACATGCGCACCCAGGCAAAGATCGCCAGCGTCGGTAGGATCGCCAGAATGGCAAAGCGCCATCGCTTTTGTTGCAGCATTTTGTTCCCGTCCGCCTGAAGTCACTGATCGGAAACGGCGCGGACGCCGTTTCCGGGATGAGGGTATCGTTGAAGCGCCTATTCGGCGAGAAGGCCTTCGCGCTTCAAAATGTTGTTGGTCTCTTCGGCAGCCTTTGCAAGCACTGCGTCGATGGCCGCGTCATCCTCGGCGAGCACGGGATTGCTATAGGCGTTGGTGAGCTGAGCGGCGAGACGGGTCAGCACCTCCTCGATCGGACCAATGGCCGGCAGGGTGAAAAACTTGTAGTCCTCCGGATAGTCGACGAATGCGCCATAGGCGGGCACCTTGTCCGTGACGACGCTGTAGTCGACGCCCGAACGGTTGGGCAGCCAGCCGACATTGTCGAGAAGCCAGACGAGGTTCTCCGGGTCGTTGGCGGCCTGCACATAGGCCCATGCAGCCTCTGCGTCCTCACCCTCGACGGAGTTCACATAGAGGTTGGCCGGCAGAGCGATGGAGCCGACCGGCAGCGGCGCGGTCGCATAGTTCAGGTCCGGAGCCTTGGCCGCGATGTCGGCGATCACCCAGGATTCGCGGATGAACATCGCCGTCTGACCGCGCTCGAAAGCCTCGGCATCTGCCGGCATTTCGGGCGTCACGGTCTTCAGCACATGCACGTTCTCGAGATACTGCTTGAGTGCCTTGCGGCCGGCCTCATTGGCGTAGTTCGCCTTCCACTTGCCGTCGCTCACTTCCTCGATAACCGAGCCGCCAAACTGGAAGAGGTTGATCCAGAATTTTTCGGCAATGCCCTGGCCGCCGCCCGAAAGGCGCAGGCTCCAGCCCGAAACGGTCGCCTTGCCGTCAGCGTCGCGCTGGGTGAGCTTCTCGGCATAATCCGTGTAGGCCTCCATGGTCTGCGGCGGCTCATTGAGCCCTGCCGCCTCGAACATGTCGACATTGTAGAACAGCGCGCCCTGACCGCGGAAAAGCGGAACGCCATAAACGGTGCCGTTCTTGGAAGCGGCATCGACGAAGAACGCGCCGAAATTATCACTGTTGGTGACGAAATTCGCCACGGCTTCCGGTGCCGCCGGCAGCAGATCATTTTCGATGTAGCGGCTGGCCGTGGAGCCCGCGAGCTCGATCACGGTCACGCCGGCGGAGCCGGAGGTGAGGCCCAGCGCAATGCGCTTTTCATGTTCGCGCAAAGCAATCGCTTCGACGTTGATTTTGAGGTCGGGATATTTCTCCTTCAGCCCCTCCGCCACGTGCTCGTAGAACGGCGCCATTTCGGGATAGCCGCTCCAGACATTGATGGTCTGGGCAAATGCGGAACCGGAGATCGCGGTGATCGCCGCCCCCAGTGACAGCGCCGCCACCCGAGCCGTGAATCGCGAGCTGCCGGATTTTGTGTTGCTGGATCTGTACGCTCTCATCTTTTGTTCTCCCTTTCGACGTGAGCAGACTGCAATTTCGTTCCCAATGAAAAACTGCCATGCAACCGGTTGCGCGTCAAGCCGACTTCCGTTTGCATCAGCATGGCCGCCCTGCATTTCGCGATGGCCTGGCTTCGTCTTCCTCTATTCCCTGTCAGCCTGTGTTTTCTCGAGAAGCGCAACACCGGCGGCAGCGAGCGCCTCTGCGCAACCGGGTGCGAAAGTAGCCGGCTGCCCATAATAACGGTGTGCTTCTTCCACCTCATACCCGCCAAAAGCATGTTCTTCTGCCGGAGGGATGTAGCCGGGATTGTCTTCGGAAAACCCGGCGATGAACGCCACTCGGTCCCCACAGGCGGCGCGCAGACCGAGCGCGGTCGCCGCAAAGATCTCCCCGGGGAGGCCAAAGACTGCCAATCCGCCCCAATCGAGCAGGGACACCCGGCCCGTAAGGGCGTCGGTTGACTCAAGCGCAATGGTCTCCGCCCAGTGGATCCAGGCATCGAGTAGCGCTGCATGCGCGGGTTCAGCCCCTGCGCGCTCAGCGCGCCATCGGGTTGCCAGTTCTGCCGGCGTCTCGGTCTCACGCCGCTTGAACGGCAGGGAAACCTGCGCTTCCAGTGCCGCCACGTCCCCACCAAGTTGCAGCTCCGCTGCATCCATTGCCGCCTTTGCGATTTTCTCTCCAATCCGTTCGGCGGCGGCAAAGCTGCGATCCGGGTTTGCGGCAAGGCTGATCGAGGCATGGGCGCTGTGGCCCGTATTCGCGTCGCCCACACATCCGGTCACGAACAGGGCGGTGGCTCCGGGATGCGCGGTCTCAAGCGCGCGGCGCACATAGTGCGGATAGTCGGCAGTCCACAGCCGGTTGTCTGCACCGAGCACCACGGGGTGGCAGGCATAGCCCGTCATCAAGGCAATCATGCCGCCATTCTCGTCGCGTACACGCAAGAGCGGCAGAGCGCGATCTACCGAGCCGCCCGGATGGCGGCGATTGCGCGCAATGTCGGGGTCGGTTCCAAGCCCGACGGAAAGCTTTGCAGGCCTTTGCGCGGCAACAGCCTGATCGATGGCTTCGACACAGGCGTCTTCCAGCTTCTGCAGATAGTCTTCGTCGGTCTCAATCGTCAGGCGTCCGGCCATGGAAACCGGGCCGCCATGATTGTGCAGGGCGCTGATGATGACATTGGTCTCGGGGAGGGCGCAGCGGCGGCGAATGCGCGCGCTCATGTCTCCGTGCAGGCCGATCACATCGGCAACCACCATCGCCGTATCGTTGACAGCCAGCGCACGCACCGTCAGCGGATCATGCGCACCCGTCGCCGGCAAGGTGCGGGCGGCAAAACCCGAAAGCGGCAAGCCTGCAGGCGGCGTGATGTCTACCGTGGCGACGCCTGCGCGGATCATGCGGAGAACACCTCTTCGCTGTGAACGAGCGTGGTTTGAAGCTCAAACGCGCCGGTTTTCCCGTCAATCGAAAAACGGATGAGATCGGCCGGTGCATCCAGCTTCATCACGCCCCGCCCATCGACAAACGCGCCGGGGTTCGTCGTGGCGAGCCTGAGCGCCTGTGCCAGCGAAAGCCCGGCCATGCGCATCGCGATAGGAATATTGGCGATCAGTGGCAAGCCGGCTCCGGCCAGATAAGGTGTCCCGGCAATGCCCACGCGTCCGTCTGCGCGCACCTCGACATCGCCGCCGATCGGTTGTCGGTAGACACCGGGCTCCATGCCGGCAAGCGCCACGCTGTCGGAAACCAAAAGAGCGCGTTCCAGCCCCTTGGCGCGTAGCATGGTCTTGAACGCGTCGTCCGGCAGGTGATGGCCGTCGGCGATAAGCGTGGCGGTCAGCCGGTCATCGGCGAGCTGCGCCCAGATCAGGTTCGGATGGCGCGGCATGAGCGCGGCAGCGCCATTGCCCAGATGTGTGGAGAGCCGCGCGCCGGCCTCGGCAGCGGCATGAACCTGCTCGGGCGTGGCAGAGGAATGCCCAATGGCGACATGAACGCCCTGCGCCATTACTGCGCGAATATAGGCCGGGGCCTCTTCATATTCGGGCGCAAGGGTCACGAGACGGACAAGGCAGCCGCTCGCCTTTTGCCATGCATTGAATTCATCAAGCGATGGCGGCCGCACATGCTCCGCCGGATGCGCGCCGCGCGGCCCGTCCTCGGGCGCGATGCTCGGGCCTTCCATGTGAACGCCGGGGATCATGCGCGCGCAGAGAGGATCTTCGCGCCGCGCCGTAGCGATGGCGTCAAGCCCATCGAGCAGCCGCTCGCGCGATCCGGTCACAAGGGTTGGAAGATAGGTGGTCACGCCGAGCCCGGCCATGATGCGGGTGAGCTCGCAAACGCGCTTCGGCGTTAGCGCGCCGTCATTCAGGTCAAGCCCCGCATAGCCGTTAACCTGCAGGTCGACCAGGCCGGGCGTGAGATAGGTTTCATCCTGCGAATCCGTCTCGGCAATCGCCGCGATCCGCCCGTCGCGGATCGTGATGGTGATGCCGCCTCCGGTAACGGGATCGCGCCCGGTTATGGTCTTCTCCGTGCTCACAGCGCGCGAACCCGGTCGCGGAAGCGGGCCAGAAAGCGGGCGTTTGCCTCATCGCCACCTGGTGCATTTCCGCTGCGCCAGACCGGCGGTTCGACGCCGCGGTCGAGCAGCTTCGCAACGGTGCGGATCACCAGGCAGTTGAGTGCGAACGCATTGGCAAAAGTGGAGATGGCGGAGATGTTCTCCGTCATGCCCGGCAGGCTGACCACCGCATCGCCGATCGGGACTTTCGTGTCGATGGCGATGTCGACCACATCATGCAGGTTCTTCTTTTCCGGGTGGCGCGCCGGGTGATCCGGGCTCGTGCTTTCGGCATGTTCGCGCGAGCTGACGCCGATGAGAAACGCCCCGCGAGACTTCGCTTCCAGTGCGGCGTCGATCAGGGCTGCGTTGATGCCGTAGGCGTTTGCGAGGATCAGCACGTCACCTTCGCCAAGCCGGGCATCGGCGATGACAACGCGGCCATAACCCGGCGTGCGCTCGATTGCCATGGAGCGCAGTGCGCCGTTGGACAGCAGCGTGCCTTCATCGAGAATGGCGCTCATATGCATGAGGCCGCCGGCCCGGAAAAACACCTCCTGGCTGGCGAGATTGGAGTGGCCGCCAGGGCCGAAAATGTGCACAAGCCGGTCTGCCTCGATCTGGGAGGCAAGGCGTTCGGCAGCCTTGTCCAGAGTGTCACGCTCTTCGACAAGGATGCGCTGCATGAGCGCGTGGCTCGTTGCGAGATAGTCTGCGCAGATCGCGTCGGCGTTGATCTCAGGCATCCGGGTCAGCCTCCTTGTCCAGATAAAGCGTGCAATTGCCGTGCTCGCGCAGGATGCTTGCCGGGCAATCTGTTGTCAGCGGTCCGTGTAGCGCCCCGTGCACGGCATCGCGCTTGTGTGCGCCCGGCACGATGCAGAAGAGGCGGTCCGCGCGCAACAGTCTTGGAATGGTGAGTGAAAGCGCGGTGCGCGGCACTGCGTCGAGGCTTTCAAATCCGCCATCATCATATTGCTGCTGGCGGCAGACCGCGTCGAGCTCCACGAGCTTGACGTCCAGCGGATCCTCAAAATCGGCGATGGGCGGATCGTTGAACGCGATATGGCCGTTGACGCCGATGCCGAGGCACACAAAGTCGATGGGCGCTTCATTAAGCAGCGCGGTGTAGCGTTGCGCTTCTTTCTCCGGGTCTGCCCCGGGGTCGATCCGGTGTGCGGCAGCCAGCGGAAGCGCATCGAAAATGTGCCGGTTCAGCCAGTGCGCGAAGCGCTGGGGCGCATCCGGCGCAAGCCCGATGAACTCATCCATGTGAAAGGCGGTCACGCGGGACCAGTCGATGCCCGGCATGGCGCGAAGCTGCTCGACCATCGAGGTCTGGCTCGGCGCGGAGGCGAAAATGACGCGCACATTCTCCTGGCTGGCCAGCCGTTCGCGCAGCGCTTCTGCAATATCGGCTGCAGCGGCCGCTCCCATCGCTTCGCGGTCTGCAAACGTCTTTACGGTGAGCCTGTCGATCTTCCGGTCAAGAAGCGGGGTTGGCTGGAGCGCGGCTTGGCTGTGCTGCAAATCATGTCTCCCAAGAGTGCGCCCGCTGATCGCAGGGCCTTGCGGCAGAGTAGAACGAGAATGCGCGCACTATGCTGTGCAACCGGTTGCATGTCAACCGGTTGCCTGACGCCTCGCGGCGGTGCATCTTGTGGCAAGCAAGCAGAGGGTTCGAGGGCAGGCAGTGGCAGCGGAACGCAAGGGCGGCGTCACGATCAGTCAGGTGGCAAAGGAGGCCGGGGTGGCGCGTTCGAGCGTGTCCCGCGCCTACACGCGACCCGATATGCTGAGCCCGGAGACCGTTGAACGGATCAAGGCCGCCGCCGGCAAACTGGGTTATGTACCCAATCACACGGCGCGGGCGCTCAGCACCGGGCGCTATGGCAATGTGGCGCTGATTGTGCCGGACGTCGCAAACCCGTTTTTCCCGCCCATGATCCGCGCCGCCCAGGTCGAGGCGGATCGCTCCGATTTTTGCGTGTTTCTTGGAAATTCCGATGAAGACCCGGAGAAGGAGGACCAGCTTCTCGGTCGTTTTGCCGGGCAGGTCGAGGGCATCATCCTGGCCTCGCCCCGGCTTTCAGACGAGCGCATCGCGGCCCATGCGCTTCTGCGCCCTCTGGTTCTGATCAACCGCGATGTGAAGGGCATCCCGAAAGTGCTGATTGACAGCGGCACCGGCATTGCCGAGGCGACGCAGCATCTGGCCGATTTCGGGCACCGCAACATCGTCTATGTCAGCGGCCCGTCCACATCCTGGTCCAACAAGCAGCGCCGTGCCGCCGTGCGCCATGCCTCAAAGAAACTCGGCCTTGAGCTGAGCTTCGTCTCTGCCAGCGTTCCGAGTTTCGAGGCCGGTTTGCAGGCGGTCGATGCCATCCTTGCCAAGGGCGCGACGGCGGCGATTGCCTTCGACGACGTGACGGCGCAGGGCATTCTGGCGGGTCTTGGCGAGCGCGGGGTCAGCGTGCCCGGAGAATTCTCGGTGGTGGGCTGCGACGATGCGCTGGGACCGTTGACCGTGCCAAGCCTCACAACCGTTTCCAGCCGCTCCATAGAAGCAGGAAAACTGGCCGTGTCTCTGCTGCTGGAGGTGCTGGGCTCGCAGGCGGTGCGCGATGCTTCCTATGTTCTGGAGACCCATCTGATCGTGCGCTCGACCACCGGTCCTGCGCCCGAGCGCGGGCAGGGCTGAGAAAGCATACCGCACGGGCTTGTTCTTCCCTGCAGATGGCCTTGCCCATTTGCCTTATGGCCAAGTGGGCTGTGAATGCGACGGCAACGTTTGCTGCAATGTTGCGATCACCCCATTCACCAGTAGCTCGCATAATATGCATTATGGAACTTGCGACCATCAAGAAAGAACACCCTCCTCTCGCAATTCGCCGATTTCGGCTCTGATCGTTTCGATGAAGGCATTCTCGATGCGGCTCAGCGGCCGGTCTTCATGGTGGAAAATCGCCATTTCCCAGGGAATGGAAGGCTCCAGTGGCCGTTCAATCACATCATCGCCCGATGGCAGGAGAATGCTGAACGGGTCGACGATTGCGATGCCCACGCCGCGTCGCACGAGACCATGCACCGCGCGCAACGTGCGCGCTTCGGCGGCAATGCGCCGCTGGGCGCCCGCCGTCTGCATCATGTAGTCGACACGCGTGCGCAGCGGGCTGCCGATGGCCAGCTCGACGAACACCTCGCGCCGCAGGTCTTCAAGGCGCACAACGTCGCGGCTCGCCAGCCGGTGTCCGCGCGGGATCAGGCAACGTGCCTCGCAGGCGCCGAGCGGTATCAGGCGTGCGCCATAGGGGCTCGCATCGAGCGTGATGCCGACGCCCAAATCGCAGCTTCCCTCGTTGAACATGCGCAGCAGTTCTTCCAGTCCCGTATCGACGATCTTCACCGCCACGTCGGGATGCGTCTCCTTGAAGCGCGCCACCACGTCGAGCAGAAACGTATCCACATAGATCGGCTGCGCGGCCACCACAATGCGCCCCACCTGGCGGTTGGCGATGGCGCGCGCCTCGCGTTCGAGCTCCTGAAATGTGGTCAGCGAGCGTGAGACATTGGCGTGAAAAAGGATCGCCTCATGTGTCGGCATCAGCTGGTTGCGTTTGCGGACGAACAGCGGAAAGCCGATGGTCTCTTCCAGTTGTCCCAGAAGCCGGCTCACCATTGGCTGGCTGATCTTGAGCGCGGCCGCTGCCCGTGTCGCCGAGCCATGGCTCATGAACGCATCGAAAGCTTCGAGCTGCTTCAGGTTCATCTGCGTATCCTCAATAGTCAGTATTCATGAATGTAATACTAACATGCGTAATTTGCAGAAGAAAGCATACTGTGCAAAAACCTCACGGCGCTCGAACCCTTCGGGCGAATGAATTCACTCTCCCTGGGAGGATTTGCATGAAATCTCTGATGAAAACCGTTCTGGCGGCAGCGGTTGTCGCCCTTGCTGCCGGCACTGCCCACGCCGATTATCCGGAAAAGGCCGTGACCATCGTCGCCCCTTATGGGGCTGGTGGTGCTTCCGATCTGGCAGCCCGCGCGCTGGCCGAAACGTCCCGCGAATATCTCGGCGATCAGCCGGTCGTGGTGGTGAACAAGCCAGGCAATGGTGGCATGAATGGTGCCCGCTTCGTTTCCGAAGGCACACCCGATGGCTACACGCTGCTGCTCGCCCGCGTCGGCATGGCGTTATATCCCGCCGTGCAGGAAAGCTCGCCGGTCGGCTGGGACGATTACACCTTCCTCGGCTCTCTGGAAGCCACGCCGATGATCCTCGCCGTGGCGGAAAACTCTCCCTATAAGACCGCTGAAGAGCTGGTCGAGGGCCTGAAGGCCAACCCCGGCGCCCTCACCTATGGTGCATCGGGTGCCACCGCCATTGACGGTTTCACCGTTCAGGCGCTGCTGGCCGACAACGAGCTCGACCCGCTGACGGCAGCAACCCTCGTCCCCTATAAGGGCGGCGGCGCGCTGGCGACTGCGCTTCTCGGTGGCCATGTGGACTTCCTCGCCATCGCGGCCGGTTCGCTGATGCCGCACATCGAGTCCGGCAAGATGCGCGCCCTCATGGTCTATGCACCGTCGCGCATGGACACGCTGCCCGACGTGCCAACCGCCGCCGAGCTTGGCTTTGAAAAGGCTGGCCAGATCACCGGCTGGAGCGCGCTCTACGGCCCGAAGGACCTGCCGGAAGAAATCGTGACCCGCTGGCAGGAAACGCTTGCAAAGGTTGCCGAGGACGAGAAATGGCTGGAGCTCGCCGAGCGTCGTGGCTCCATCTCTACCGCTGGCAAGGAAGACATGGCTGCCTACGCCAAGTCACAGTACGAGCTTTTCAACGGGCTCGCCCGCGAGTTCGGCTACATTAAGTAAGCCGGCACAGCAAAGGAGGACGCGGCATGTTGAACAAGGCCATGCTCCGGGGGCTGCTGATAGCCCTGTTCTTCGGCACGGTGCTTTTCGCATTGATTCCGGTTCATGTGCCGCGTCCTTCCTTCATTCCGGGCTTCGCGCCGCCGCCGGACATGTGGCCGCGCACTGTCTCGATCCTCGGGCTCGCCCTTGGCCTGCTGGCGATGGCGTTCGCGGCGCTTGGCGGCGGGAGCGAAACGAGCGATGAGCCGGAGCGGGGACCGGCGTCGGCGGTTGAATGGCGCAATCGGCTCATCCGGCTCGCGCTGGCGCTCGGCGCATTCGCCGGTTTTATCGTAATTGCACCGTTGCTGGGCTTTCTCGCTGCGTCGATGCTTCTGGCACTCGCCTGTTTCCTGCTTGCCGGCGCATCCGGGCGATGGGTTACCGTTCTGGCCCTTGCCGTTGTCCTCCCGCTCGGCCTGCAACTCTTCTTCGGCAATGTGACGCACACGCCCTTTCCGCCGGGAAGCTGGGGCATCTTCCCCGCCCTCAACTGACCGACCGCCACCGGGACCGCTCAACACATGTGGAACGATCTTCTTTTCGCATTCGAATCCGTCGCCACGCTCGCCAATGTGCTGGCCATGGGCGCGGGCATTCTGGCCGGCGTGATCATCGGCGCCATTCCGGGCATGACCGGCACGATGGCGGTCACGCTTGCCCTGCCCTTCACCTTCTATCTGCCGCCCGTCACCAGCATTCTGTTGCTTGTCGCGCTCTACAAGGGCAGCACCTACGGCGCCTCGATCTCGGCAATCCTGATCAAGACACCGGGCACGGCTTCGGCTGCCTGCACGGTGCTCGATGGCTGGCCGCTCGCCCAGAAGGGCAAGGCCGGCAAGGCGCTCAACATGGCGCTCATCTCGTCCTGCATCGGCGACTTCCTGTCCAACATTTCGCTGATCTTCCTCGCAGCCCCGCTGGCGCTTCTGGCGCTGCGCGTCGGTCCGCCGGAATATTTCATGCTGATGGCCTTTGCGCTCACTATGGTCGCCTCCATTTCCGGCGGTTCGCTGCTTTTGGGCGTGGTCTCGGCCTGTTTCGGTCTGCTGCTCGCCACGGTCGGTGAGGATATGTACGGCTCGTTCCGCTTCGCGATGACGGAAGACATGAAGAGCGGCCTTTCGGTTGCGCCGGTCCTGATCGGCCTGTTCGCCCTGCCCGAGCTTTTGCGCCTCATCATGTTCCGCGATGAAAACCATGGTCAGGCGATGAAACTCGGCGACAACCGCCTGACGCTGGCGGAGTTCCGCGGCTCGCTGAAATCCATCATTCGCGGCAGCTTCATCGGCGTGGTTCTGGGTGCTATTCCCGGCATTGGCCCGTCAGCTGCCGCCTTCTTCTCCTATGGCGAGGCGCGCCGCTCCTCGCCCAACAGCGAGAATTTCGGCAAGGGCGAGCTGGAAGGCATCGCCGCGTCCGAATCCGCCAACAATGGCTGCTGCGGCGCGACCATGATCCCGCTTCTGGCGCTCGGCGTTCCCGGTGATGTCATCACCGGCGTCATGCTTGGCGCGTTCATGATCCAGGGGCTCACGCCCGGCCCGCTTCTCTTCCAGAACAATCTGAACGAGGTCTATATGTTGTTCATCGGCATGATGTTCTCTTCGGTTCTCCTGTTCGGCGCCGGCAAGCTCACGGTGCGCTTCTTTTCTCACATCTCGTCCATTCCGCAGGTGCTTTTGACGCCGGTCGTTCTGATGCTGTGCATCTACGGCATCTACTCGATCTCCAGCAGCATGTTCGATGTCACCGTCCTGCTCGTCATGGGCGTGGTAGGCTTCATCATGCTGCTCCTGAACATCCCCCCGGCGCCGTTCCTCATCGCCTTCATTCTGGGGCCGATGTTCGAGGACAATCTGCGCCGCGCGCTGGCCATTTCGCGCGGCGATCCGTCCGTCTTTTTCCAGTCCGCCATTTCCTGGATTTTCGCAGGTCTCATCGTGTTCTTCGTCGGCCTGACGATCCGCCGGGAGTGGCAAAAATTCAGAGAGAATCGTGCAGCAAAGAATGCCTGAGGCCGAAAAGTCCACCATGTCACTGCTTGAGAATGCCAAGAAGCATCTGAAGGATCTGGTCGCCTTCGATACGACGAGCCGCTACACGAACCGGCCGCTCATCGACCACATGGCGGCCTTCCTGCGGGAATACGGCATCGAGCCGGTGATTTTGCTGGACGAGACAGGCGAGAAGGCAAACCTGATCGCCCGCATCGGCCCGGCCGACGTTCCCGGTGTCGTGCTGTCAGGTCACACCGATGTGGTGCCGGCGCTGGAAAAGGGCTGGACCTCCGGCCCCTTCGACCTGACCGAGCGCGACGGAAAGCTCTATGGCCGCGGGAGCTGCGACATGAAGGGCTTTGCCGCCTGCGTCATGGCGATGGTGCCGCAGCTTGTCGCCGCGAAGCTGGAGCGCCCTGTCTGGCTGTGCTTTTCGCATGACGAGGAAGTGGGCTGCCTTGGCGCGCCGGCCATCGCCGAATGGCTGGCGAAACGCGAGGTTCCGCCCATGCTTGCGATCATCGGCGAGCCGACCGACATGAAGCTGGTGACTGGCCAGAAAGGCAAGATCGCCATGCGCTGCCATGTGCATGGAACTTCAGGTCATTCCTCCTTCGCGCCGGATCACGTCAACGCCATAGACCATGCAGCGCGCATCATCGCGATGATCGCCGAGCGCGCCGGGGAGATTGCTGAAAGCGGCCCCTTCGACCACGATTTCACCGTGCCGCATTCCACCATGCTGGCCACCATGATTTCCGGCGGCGTCGCCACCAATGTGACGCCGGATCTTTGCAGTTTCACCTTTGAAATCCGTAGCTTGCCTACTCACGACGCACGGGCCGAACTGGAATTTCTGAAAACGCGTGCAAATTCGGAAATTCTGCCCAAAATGCAGGAAAAATGCGCCGAAACCGGTATCGAATGGGAAGAAATCTTCGCCTATCCCGCGATGGGCGACAACACGGCGAGCAAGGGCTTCGCCTTCTTCTGCGACATCATGCCTGAGTGGTCCGGAAAGGTCTCTTACGGTTCGGAGGGAGGCGTGTTCGAGACCATTGGCGGCATCCCTTCCGTGATCGTCGGTCCGGGCTCCATCCGGCAGGCGCACAAGCCGGATGAATTCGTCGAGGTCGAACAGCTTTCTCTCTGTCTTGCGTTTCTGGAAAAGGTGGCAGCGAAGATGTCCGAACCGGCGTGAACTTCGGCGCTATGGCGCGTGAGCAAAGCATCAACTAGCATGCGGCCTGCTGCCCGAAAGGGTGGTGGGCCGTTGTTTTTTTGAGGTGCCTTCCGTGCAGTTGCGATTTCTGGAAACCTTCATTCACCTGGCGAAAGTACGGAATTTTCGCAAGGTGGCCGATCTTCTGCACACCACCCAACCCGTCATTTCCTCACGCATCAACGCATTGGAAAACGAGCTGGGCACCAAGCTATTCGAACGTTCGAAGCGCGGGGTGCAATTGACCAGCGAAGGCCGGGTGCTTCTTCCACATGCGGAGATGGTGGTCGAGCTCACCAATGAAATGAAATGGCTGGTCAACCGGGACAGAAAGATGACCGGCTCGCTGCGCGTTGGCGTGACCGACACGATCCTGCGCTCCTGGTTCGTTCAGCTCATGGAGTGTTTTCGGGAAAAATACCCCGGCGTGAACATCGAGATGCTCTCATCCACCTCGGCCGATGTCATCCAGTCGCTGCGGGATCGTGCGGTGGATGTGGGACTGGCAATGCGGGATGGAAACGACCCCAAACTCGACTTCGTGCCTCTGGGTTCGTTCCCGGTCGCCTGGGTGGCAAGCCCGACCGCTTTCCCCATCCGCAGAGCCGCGGTGGGCACGCTGCTCGACCTACCAATCCTGAGCTTCCCCAAGAACTCGATTCCCTACAAGACGCTGGAGCGCTATCTGAAGATGCACTCCAAGGTTCGGGTCAATATGCACTCGTCCAACTCCATCGCCACCATCGTCCAGATGGCGGAGGAAGGGCTGGGCATCGCCCCCATGCCGCGGGCGGTCGTGATGAAGGAGCTGGCAAGCGGCACGCTGCACGAAATCACCGTGGATGTGGAATTTCCACCGCTTGAATTTTTCGCAATCACCGAAGCTTCGCCGCGCAAGACCCTCCGGGATGAGTTTGTGGAAATGGCCCGCAAGCAGGCGGTTGCTTATGCAAGCCGCTTTCCGGACGACTATCTGATCCATCTTGATTGAAAAAACTTATCACAGGAAGCCATATTTTTCATTTGGACTTTTTAAGGCGGCTCTCCGATCCTGACCCCATAACCACACAAAAACGATGGGGAAGGATAATGAACCGTATTCTACGCAATGCTCTGGCTGCAGGTGTGATGACGGCAATCGGTGCTGCCGCAACGGTCTCTGCGCAAGCAGAGACCTGGCGCATGGCGCACAAGATGCCGCCAGACAGTATCGAAGGCCAACTTTTCCAGTTCTTCGCCGACAAAGTTGTTGAGAAGACCGGTGGTGAGGTCGAGATTAAGGTGTTTCCGAACGAGCAGCTTGGCTCTGACGACACAGTTCTCGAACAGCTCCAGATCGGCACTGTGAACGTCTATCCTGAGGGCACCAGCTATCTCCAGAAATGGGTCCCGGACATCAAGTTCTCCTCGGCGCCTTTCCTCTTTGATGACCGCGAGCATTGGGTCCGCTTCATGCAGACCGACCTGGTCAAGGGCTGGTTCCAGCAGATCGAAGACGAGGCCGGCATTGCGCTGATCGGCTCTCCGACGGCCTTCCTGCGCGGTCCATACCGCGTCATGGTCACCGACAAGCCGTGGACGAACCTGGAGGAAATGCAGGGCACGCGGCTGCGCATGCATCCCGATGAGCTGGCCGCGGCCGCCTGGCGCCATCTGGGCGCGGAAGTTCGCACGCTGGCCTGGACGGAGGTCTATGAATCCATCAGCCGCGGCATCGTCGATGCGGTGAACAGCCCGATTGCGCTGGTCGAGCCGATGAAATTCTACGAAGTGGCTCCTTACGTCATCCGTCATGACGAATACCCTCAGGGCATGGCCTTCATGACCAATGCCAAACGCTGGAACGCTCTTTCCGATGAACTGCGTGCTCAGGTTCTCGAAGCCTTTGCGGACATGGCGGCAGAGTCGGAGAAGCGTACGATCGCGGCGGCAAACAATGACCTTGAAGCCATGAAGGCAAAGGACGTTTCCTATACCGAGCCGGACACGTCCGATTTCGTCGAGCGCATGCAGAGCTTCTATCAGGAGATGGAAGAGAAGGGCGAACTGCCTGAAGGTTTCCTCGATGCGGTTCGTTCGTCGCGCGCCGAATAGGTTTCCTTGAACTTTCATTGATGGGGGAGGTTTCATGCCCGTCCTGGATCGAATCCTGGCCGTTATAGACCGGCTGTTTCTTGTGGGAGCGAATACGGCCCTGTTTGCCATGCTCCTTGTGACCGCACTCAATGTCGCGTCACGCGCGTTTCTCGGCCAGGGGGTGGTCTGGGCCTTCCCCATCAGCATCGTCTGCTTCGTGTGGATGAGTTTTCTGGGCTTTTTCGTCGTCTACCGGCAGAACAAGGACATCACCGTCGATTTTCTGCTGAACGCAACCCCGCCTCCGGTGCGCCGCGCCGGGCGGATGCTGGTGGACATTGCCGTCATCGCACTGTTGCTCATCATTCTGCGCGAGGCGCCGGAGCTGATCCAACGTCAGGTGGGCAATATCGAGATGGTGGGAATCCAGCGCTATTGGCTGAGTGTCCCCTTCTTCGTGTCCTGCGGGTTGATTGCCCTGCATTTCTTCAGCGACTTCGTCCATGCCCTCAAGGGGCATCCGGAGCCTGAACACCATCATGTCGGCGACATCTAGGATCCGGGTAGAACCATGACCTTGCTACTTTTCGCGGGCTTCGTCGCCCTCATCCTTCTGCGTGTGCCGATCACCATGGCGATCGGCCTGGCGGTGCTCTCCGCGCTCATCTACGCGGGCTTTTCCGACACGCTCTACATCATCCCGCTTCAGGTTCTCGACGGGGTCGACAACCCGTCCCTGCTTGCCATCCCCTTCTTCATCATGGCCGGCAATCTAATGAATGGCGTCGGCATGACCGACCGCATCTTCAACTTCGCCTCCGCTCTTGTCGGCCATATGCGGGCGGGCCTTGCACAGGTGAACGTCGTTTCCTCGCTGCTCTTTGCCGGTGTTTCCGGTGCGGCGGTGGCCGATTGTGCCGGCCTTGGCACGATCGAGATCAAGGCGATGCGCGAGCGCGGCTACCCAGCACCCTTTGCGGCGGCCCTCACGGCTGCAAGCGCTGTGGTCGGGCCGATCATCCCGCCATCCATCAGCCTTGTGGTCTATGCGTTTCTGTCCAACACATCGGTGGCGCGACTTTTTCTGGCGGGCATCATTCCCGGCATCATCGTCGGCCTGTCGCTGATGGCGTTCAACTATCTCGTCGCGCTGAAGCAGGACTTCCCGCGCGAGGAGCGCAAGAGCCTGCCGCAGATCGGTCGCGCCGCCATTGATGGCATTGCCGCTCTCGTTGCGCCGGGCATCATTCTCGTGGCGATCCTCACCGGTTTCACGACCGCGACGGAAGCCGGCGTTCTGGCCTGCGTCTACACCATCGCGCTGGGCTTCGTTTACCGTACCTTCTCCTTCCGCATGCTCTGGCAGGCGCTGACGGAGACGATGACCATCACCAGCGTGATCATGATCATCATCGGCTTCTCGCATGTGATGGGCTGGCTTCTGGCCATCGAGCAAATCCCGCAGCAACTGGCGGATCAGATCCTTCTGTTCACCGAATCGCGCACGGTCTTCCTGTTTCTCCTGCTCGGCTTCCTGCTTCTTGTCGGCTGTTTCGTGGAAGGTGTGCCGGCAAAGCTGATCCTCGTGCCGATGTTGCTGCCGATCATCGACCAGTTCGGCATCGACCGGATTCACTTCGGCCTGATCATCACCCTGGCGCTGCTGATCGGCATTGCCACGCCTCCCATGGGCATTGCGCTCTACATCGTGTCGGAGGTGGGAAAGGTGCCGTTCGAGAAAGTGGCGGTGGCGATCCTGCCTTTCCTCGTTCCGCTCATCGTCGCCCTGCTCGTCATCACCTTCGTGCCCGAGCTGGTGCTCTTCCTTCCCAATCTCGTTCTGGGGCCGGCCTGACGGCCGATCCGTTCACACTCCAAACCAAGGGACAGTCATGAAAATCTCCGTCGTTCAAATGAACTCGCAGGATGACAAGGCAAAAAACATCGCCGATGCGGAAGCCTTGATCCGAAAGGCCGTGGCCGAGGACAACTCCGATCTCGTCGTTCTGCCCGAAACCTTCACCTATATGGGCGGGACCGTGGAAAGCCGCCGTGCAAATGCGGAAACCTTTCCTGACGGCGAAGCCTATCGCGCCATGTCGGCCCTGGCGGCCGAACTCAAGGTGAACATTCACGCCGGCTCCATGGCCGAGGCCGCCGGCGAGAAGTGCTACAACACGACCATCGTGTTCGACCGGCAGGGCAAGGAGATTGCCCGCTACCGCAAGATCCACCTTTTCGACGTGGAGGTTCCCGGCGGCCAGAGCTATCTGGAATCCGACACGATGAAACGCGGCGAGGACGTGGTCGTCTACGAGCTTGAAGGCGTGAAGATCGGTTGCGCCATCTGCTACGATCTGCGCTTCCCGGAACTCTTCCGCAGCCTGCGCGACAAGGGGGCCGAGGTGATCGTCCTGCCAGCCGCCTTCACGCTTCAGACCGGCAAGGACCACTGGGAGCAGCTCCTGTGCGCACGCGCCATCGAGACCCAGTCCTATGTGGCCGCATCGGCCCAGATCTTCGGGCATGACGAAGGCAAGAAGCTGTGTTTCGGCCACTCGCTCATCATCGACCCATGGGGCGTGACCATCGCCAACTGCTCGGACCGCGTCGGCCATGCAAGCGCGACCATCGACACCGGTTATGCCGAGCAGATCCGCCGCTCCATGCCGGTCGCAGACCATCACGTCGTCGCATAGAGCGGATCATCGTTTCATAGAAACGCTGTTGCGCTCTATCTGTTTGTTTTTCCGCATTTATGCGGACGTCAGATGATTCCATCTGACTGCAAAATACTCTAAGGAATACGCATATGTACCAGGTCAATTCGATGCCGGAGCAACTGGCACAGGCCAAGATCGACAAGCTGATGCAGGTGGAGACCGCCACGGTGGGCCACTTCCTGCATGCAAATTTCCTCGACACCGGCATCCGCTCCATGCTGCCCAGGGTGCGGACTGCCGGTACGGCGGTGACCCTGCGGCTGCCCCATGCCGACAGCACGCTCCTGCATTATGCGATGGACCATATCCGGCCCGGCGATTTCGTGATCATCGATCGTGCCGGCGACACACGCCACGCCTGTTGGGGCGGCGTCATCACCCACACGGCGGCCCGCAAGAAGGCCGCCGGTGCGGTGGTGGACGGGCCGGCGACGGATGTTGCCGATTTCGAACGTCATGGTTTTCCCATGTGGTGCCGGGGCCCCTCGCCCATCACCACCAAACTGCTTGGCGTTTCGGGCGAAATGAATATCCCCGTCAGCGTTGGCGGCGTGGTGGTCAATCCGGGCGATGCGGTGCTGGCCGATGAAAACGGCGTGCTAATCCTGTCTCCCGACGAGGTGGACACAGTGGCAGACCGCGCCATCCAAATGCAGGCGCGAGAGGTCGAACTTCTGAAGCGCATCGACGCCGGCGAGAGCCTGCCCACCATCTCCGGCGCGAAGGCGCGCGTGGAAGCAGACGCCTAGCACCCGGCAAAAGTGCCGAGTTGGCGGCCATCCTCCTTCTCCCCGCTCGCGGGGAGAAGGACACTTCGAGGTTGGTGTGTAACGGGTCCAGCCTTCCTGATCCGCACCTTTCCACACAGCTTCATCACCGCGCTTGACAAGAGCGCCCCTCTTCACTCACCTTGCGGCCTCACCTGGGGGGTCCCGCCAAGGGGCTGAGATTCTGCTGGGCATGGTTTTCCATGCAGCGCAGTGACCCGATGAACCTGATCCAGTTCATACTGGCGTAGGGATGGTGCAAGCCTGGCGGGTCGCTGGCTCCTTCGAGCCGAAATCCATATCCATAGCGGATCGTCAGCGCTCTTCCTCCTCTCGGCACGAACTGGGTCTCCATTGCAAAACGCAGAGGAGGCTCTGACCCATGGATGCTATCGCTCCGAAAGTGACAACCGGCCCGTTGCCGGCATCGCGCAAGATCTACAAACCCGGCAAGCTTCACCCCGACATTCGCGTGCCCCTGCGCGAGATCGCCGTGCACCCAAGCGCTGGCGAACCGCCGGTGACGGTCTATGATTCCTCCGGCCCCTATTCGGACCCGGATGCGCTCATCGAGATCGAGAAAGGCCTGCCGCGCATCCGCGAGGCCTGGGTGAAGGCGCGCGGCGATGTGGAGGTCTACGAAGGCCGCCATGTGAAGCCGGAGGACAATGGCTTCGTTTCCGGCGACCGGCTGACGCCCGAGTTCCCCACGCGCCACCAGCCGCTGCGGGCCAAGGACGGCAAGGCCGTCACGCAACTTGCCTATGCGCGGGCCGGCATCGTCACGCCGGAGATGGAGTTCATCGCCATCCGCGAAAATCTCGGGCGCGAACAAGCAAGGGCTGCGCTCGTGCGCGATGGCGAGAGTTTTGGCGCGGCCATTCCCGATTTCGTGACGCCGGAATTCGTGCGCGACGAGGTGGCGAAGGGCCGGGCGATCATTCCCGCCAACATCAACCACCCGGAAGCCGAGCCGATGATCATCGGCCGCAATTTCCTCGTGAAGATCAACGCCAATATCGGCAATTCCGCCGTCACCTCCTCCATGGCCGAAGAGGTGGAAAAGATGGTGTGGGCGACGCGCTGGGGCGGCGACACGGTGATGGACCTTTCCACCGGACGCAACATCCACAACATCCGCGAATGGATCATCCGCAATTCGCCTGTGCCGATCGGCACCGTGCCGATCTATCAGGCGCTGGAAAAGGTGAACGGCATTGCCGAGGACCTCAACTGGGAGGTCTTTCGCGATACGCTGATCGAACAGGCCGAACAGGGCGTCGACTATTTCACCATCCATGCGGGCGTGCGGCTCCACTACATTCCGCTGACGGTCGACCGCGTGACGGGCATTGTCTCGCGCGGCGGTTCGATCATGGCCAAATGGTGCCTGCATCACCACAGGGAGAGCTTCCTCTACGAGCATTTCGAGGAAATCTGCGACATCTGCCGCGCCTACGACGTTTCGTTCTCGCTGGGCGACGGGTTGCGTCCGGGCTCCATTGCCGATGCCAATGACGCCGCGCAATTTGCCGAGCTGGAAACGCTGGGCGAGCTGACGCAGATCGCCTGGAAGAAGGACTGCCAGGTGATGATCGAGGGGCCCGGCCATGTGCCGATGCACAAGATCAAGGAAAACATGGACAAGCAGCTCGATGTCTGCGGCGAGGCACCCTTCTATACGCTTGGACCGCTCACGACCGATATTGCGCCGGGCTATGACCACATCACGAGCGGCATTGGCGCGGCGATGATCGGCTGGTTCGGCACGGCCATGCTCTGCTATGTCACGCCGAAGGAGCATCTGGGCCTGCCCGACCGAGACGATGTGAAGACCGGCGTCATCACCTACAAGATCGCGGCCCATGCGGCGGACCTTGCCAAGGGGCATCCGGCGGCGAAGATCCGCGACGATGCGCTGTCGCGCGCGCGGTTCGAGTTCCGCTGGGAGGACCAGTTCAACCTCTCGCTCGATCCCGAGACTGCGCGGAACTTCCACGACGAGACGCTGCCCAAGGAAGCGCACAAGGTGGCGCATTTCTGCTCCATGTGCGGCCCGAAATTCTGCTCCATGCGCATCTCCCACGACATCCGCGCCGAGGCGCAGAAGGAGGGCATGGCCAAGATGGCGGAGAAGTTCCGCGAGGGCGGTGAGCTCTATATGCCGCTGGAAAAGGCGGTCGAACCCGGGGAGTGATCCATGCATGTCCTTGTTCGTGGGGCGGGCGTTGCCGGCCTCACGCTGGCGCATGAGCTGGTGCGGGCGGGTGTGCGGGTGACGGTGTGCGACACCCGCTCCGGCCCGGCGGGCAGCGCCTCGTGGCTGGCGGGTGGGATGCTGGCACCGTGGTGTGAGCGCGAGAGCGCGGAGGGGCCGGTGCTCACGCTCGGAAAGAGCGCGGCAGACTGGTGGCACGAGGCTCTTCCCGGCCATGTGGTGCGCAATGGAACGCTCGTTGTCGCGCCTGCGCGGGACCGGGCGGAGCTCGACCGCTTTGCCGCGCGCACATCCGGCCATGAATGGCTGGAGGGCGAAGCCGTGGCTGTGCTGGAGCCTGATCTTGCGGGCCGGTTTCGCCGCGGGCTTTTCTTTCGGGGCGAGGCCCATCTTGACCCACGGCGGGCGCTGACGGCGCTTGCCGAGGGGTTGAGGAGGGCTGGTGTTCGTTTCGTCTGCGAAATGGAGGTTGAGGCCGACAGGATTGCCGATTGCACCGGCATGGCAGCGGCGGATCCGGAGCTGCGCGGGGTGCGGGGTGAGATGCTTCTGCTGCGCACGAAAGAGGTCAGGCTTGCGCGCCCGGTGCGGCTGCTTCACCCGCGCATACCGGTCTATATCGTGCCGCGTGCGGATCACCATTTCATGGTGGGCGCGACGATGATCGAAAGCGATGACGATGGTCCGATCAGCGCCCGCTCGATGATGGAATTGCTCAACGCGGCCTACAGCCTGCACCCGGCCTTTGCCGAGGCGAAGATCGTGGAGACGGGCGCCGGTGTGCGCCCCGCCTATCCCGACAATTTGCCGCGCGTGAAGCGTACGCCGAAGGGCATCAGCGTGAACGGGTTTTACCGCCACGGTTTTCTGCTCTCCCCGGCCATGGCGCGCGAGGCGGCCACCCTCATTCTGAACGAACGCGTGGAGGTGTTCGATGAAGCTCACGGTTAATGGCGAAGAGCGGCAGGTGACAGCAGCAACGCTGGCCGCCCTGCTCGATGAACTGGACTACGCGCCCGATTTTCTCGCCACCGCGCGCAATGGCGAGGTCGTTGCGGCAGCGGAACGAAGCTGGTGCACGCTCAAAGACGGGGACCGGATCGAGATCCTTTCGCCCATGCAGGGAGGCTGACATGCTGGAAGTCTATGGCGAAACCCTGACTTCGAGGTTGCTTCTGGGAACCGCGCAATACCCCTCCCCCGCCATCATGGCGGATGCGGTGCGAAAAAGCGGCTGCGAGATCGTGACTGTGTCACTGCGCCGCGAGATGGCGGGCAACCGCAATGGCGGCCGGTTCTGGGAGCTGATCCGCGAGCTCGGTGTGCGGGTGTTGCCCAACACGGCGGGCTGCCATTCGGTGAAAGAGGCGGTGACCACGGCGCAGATGGCGCGCGAGCTTTTCGGCACGGACTGGATCAAGCTCGAGGTGATCGGCCACCACGACACGCTCCAGCCGGATGTGTTTGGCCTTGTCGAGGCCGCGCGCATCCTGAGCGATGAGGGGTTCAAGGTTTTTCCCTACACCACCGACGATCTGGTGGTGGGGGAGCGATTGCTTGAGGCGGGGTGCGGGGTGCTGATGCCCTGGTGCGCGCCCATCGGCTCCGCGCGTGGGCCAGCCAATCCCGATGCGCTTCTGGCCATGCGAGCAGAATTTCCCGATGTGCCGCTCATCGTGGATGCGGGGCTCGGGCGACCATCCCATGCGGCCATGGTGATGGAGCTCGGGTTTGACGCGGTGTTGCTCAACACGGCTGTGGCGAAGGCGGGTGATCCGGTGGCGATGGCTGAGGCTTTTTCCGGTGCTGTCAACGCCGGGCGAAAGGCCTTTCTGGCCGGTCCGCTGGAGCCGCGCAATATGGCTGTTCCCTCAACGCCGGTGATCGGCAAGGCAGTGTTTGAATGAAACTCGATCCCTTCTATTTGATCGTCGACAGTGCGGCGTGGATCGCCCGTCTCGTCCCCCTCGGCGTAAAGCTCGTGCAGTTGCGCATCAAGGAGATGGATGAAGCGGGGCTTCGTGGAGAGATCATCGAGGCAAGGCGCATCTGTGCCGAACACGATTGCCAGCTCATCGTGAATGACCATTGGCGGCTGGCCATCGAGACGGGCTGCGATTTCATCCATTTGGGGCAGGAAGATCTGGCTGAGGCCGATCTCGATGCGATCCGCGCCGCAGGGCTGAAGCTCGGTATCAGTACCCATGACGGGGCGGAGTTGCGAACTGCGCTCGCCGTGAAACCCGACTATGTGGCGCTCGGCCCGGTCTATCCGACGATCCTGAAAAAGATGAAATGGAACCCGCAGGGGCTCGACCGGCTGGCCGATTGGCGCAAGCGTGTGGGCGATGTGCCGCTGGTGGCGATTGGCGGGCTGAACCCCGAGCGGCTTCCCGGCGTGTTTGCAGCGGGGGCAGACAGTGCTGCCGTGGTGACGGACATCACTCTGAACCCCGATCCGGAAGCGCGCACCCGCGAATGGCTGGCAGCCACTGCGCAATGGCGGTGAGCATGGCGCATGTCCTGGTGATTGCCGGTTCGGATTCGTCTGGCGGCGCGGGCATCGCGCGCGACATTGAGACCATTTCGGCTATTGGTCTGAAGACCTGCCTCGCCGTGACGGCGGTGACCGTGCAGACGCATCACGAGGTGGAGCGCGTCGAGCTCTGCGACCCCGATCTGGTGGAAGCACAGATGCGCGCCGCCCTTTCGGCAAACGCGGTCGCGGCCATCAAGATCGGTATGCTCGGAAGCCGCGAGACAGTCGCGCGCGTTGCGGAGGTTTTGCTCGACCATGCGGCGATACCAGTGGTGCTCGATCCGGTGGTCGCATCCTCATCCGGGAGGGCGCTTCTTTCGGACGATGCCATTGCCGTGATGCGGGAAAGCCTGATGCCGCTTTGCAGCCTCGTCACGCCCAACCTGCCTGAGCTCGCACTCCTTTCAGGTGGGAGCGAGGCAGATGAACACCAGCAGGCACGCGATCTGCTTGGCAGCGGTGTGAAGGCGCTGCTCGTGAAAGGCGGGCATGCAGAGGGGCCGCGCGCCACGGACACGCTGTATCAGGCGGGAGAGCCGCCATTGCGGTTCGAGAGCCCGCGCCTGCCGGGCGCGATGCGCGGCACCGGCTGCATGTTGGCAAGCGCCATCGCTGCCGGCCTTGCCCGGGGCGATGGGCTGGAGGCCAGCGTGCGCGCGGCAAAAACCCATTTGTCCGAACGCTGGATTCCCAGCTGAGACCAGATCAGACGACTTCTGTCAGCTTGACTGCCCGGCCTTCCTTCACCGAAAGCAGCGCCGCATCGGCCAGTGCCAGCGCGCGCAGACCGTCCTCGCCCGAGGGTGACGCCGGCTTGCCTTCGACAATGGCGGCGATGAAGCGCGCAATCTCGGCGGCATAGGCCTCCGTGTAGCGTGTCATGAAGAAATCATGCAGCGGCGGGCGGGTAAAACCCTGCGCATTGGCGATCTCTATGGAAACGGGTCGCTGGTTTTCCGCCGCGATTGCGCCCGCAGCACCCAGCACCTCGATCCGCTGGTCATAGCCATAGGTCGCGCGGCGCGAATTGGAAATGCTGCATTGCCGCCCGGATGCAGTCGTGAGGATGACGGACACGCTATCGAAATCACCCGCCTCGCCAATCGCCGGATCAACCAGGACCGAAGCGGTGGCAAACACCGTTTCGGGCTCCTCGCCCAGCAGGAAACGCGCCATGTCGAAATCGTGGATTGTCATGTCACGCAGGATGCCACCCGATGATTTTATATAGCTGATGGGCGGCGGACCAGGATCGCGCGAGGTGATTTGCACCATCTCAACATGGCCGATCTGGCCTTCGTCGATGGCGGCGCGCACGGCAGCGAAATGCGGATCGAAGCGACGGTTGAAACCCACCATGAGCACGGCACCGGTTTCCTTCACCACGCCAAGGCACTGTTTTACGCGGGCAAGATCGAGATCGATGGGCTTTTCGCAGAAAACCGCCTTACCGGCACGTGCAAAGCGCTCGATCAAATCCGCATGCGTATCGGTCGGCGTGCAGATGACGACGGCGTCAATGCTCCTGTCGGCCTCAATGTCTTCAATGCTGTGAACCGCGCATCCATAGGCATTGGCCACAGCCTGTGCGGCCTCTGCAAAGGCATCAGCGACGGCGACAAGCTGCGCCTCCGCATTGCCGGCAATCGCCTTTGCATGGACCTTGCCGATGCGCCCGGCACCAAGAAGCGCGAAATTTACGGTCATGTAGGGTCTTTCTGTCTGGAATTTGGATGTTTTTGTCTCAGATGTAGCTGGCGTTCTCGTGCACGCCGGTCTGCACGCCAGTGATCAGCGAAACCACCTCGTTTCCATCCGTCTTGTCAGCCTCCAGCATGCCGGCGATGCGACCGCGCCGGAACACCCAGATCTTGTCGACGAGGTTGAAAACCTGCCTGAGATTGTGGCTGACGAGGATCAGGGGTATGCCGCGCTTCTTCAAGCCACGGATGATGTTTTCCACCTGCGTCGTTTCCTGCACGCCAAGGGCTGCCGTGGGCTCGTCCATGAGGATCAGCTTCGAGGCAAAGCTCGCAGCGCGGCTGATGGCGACACACTGGCGCTGACCACCGGACATGTTGGCGATGGCGTTGTGCAGGTTGGGAATTTTTACGCCCGTTTGTTCAAGGGCTTCCTGGCTGCGCTGCAGCATTTTCTTCTCGTTCAGGAAGCTGAACGGACCGAGATTGAAATAGGTTTCCTCCCGGCCAAGAAAAATATTGGAGGGCACGTCCAGATCGTCTGCGAGTGCGAGATTCTGGAACACGGCCTCAATGCCTGCCTCGCGGGCATCGACCGGACTTTGAAAATCCATTTCCTGTCCATCGAACAGGATCTTGCCGGACGTCGGTCGCTCCACGCCGGTGATCTGACGTACGAAGGTCGACTTGCCGGCACCATTGTCGCCGACAATCGCCACGTGTTCACCATCGAGAAGCTCGAAATTGGCATCTTCGAGTGCGCGCACGCCGCCATAATGCTTGGTCAGCCCCTCGGTTTTGAGGATGACTTTGCGTTCTGCGTCTGTCATGGGGTCCTCCTGGGGTTCAGCGCGACCGTGGCCGCATGCGCTGGCGGTAGACATCGGCCACCACGGCGGCGACGATGATCACGCCCTTGATCATTTCCTGATAATAGGCATCGAGCCGCAGAAAGGTGAAACCGGATATGATGACGCCGAAGATGACGGCGCCGATCAGCGTTCCGATGATCGAGCCGCGGCCGCCGGAAAGCGATACGCCGCCGATAACGGCCATGGCGATGGCGTCGAGTTCGTACATGACGCCCATGCCAGCCTGCGCGGTCAGTCCGCGCGCGGCAATCACCATACCGGCAAGACCGGCAAGAAGACCTGCGATCGTGTAGACCAGAACCAGATGCCGCTCGACATTGATACCGGACATGCGCGCGGCCTGCTCGTTGGAGCCGATCGCATAGGTGTGTTTGCCGTAGACGGTATATTTGAGCGCCACATGGAACAGAGCCACGATCGCCAGAAAGATGAAGACAGGTGTCATCCCCTGTCCCAGCGCAGCGAAACTGTCGGTCGGGAAGGAAACCGGCTGGCCCTTTGTGTACCATTTGGCAATGCCGCGCGCCGTGACCATCATGCCGAGCGTGGCGATGAAGGGCGGAATTTTCGTGAAGGCAATCAGCAGACCGTTGATCATGCCGGCCACGATGCCGCAGGAAAGGCCGATCAGAATGGGGATGATGACGGGAAGGTCCGTCAGCTCCGGATAGACCGCGCGCGGATAGGTGCTGACCTGAGCGAAGCTCATCGCGATCATCGCCGTGGCACCCACCACCGAGCCCGACGAAAGGTCGATGCCGCCGGTGATGATGACCTGCGTGACGCCGATGGCGATGATGCCCACCACCGAAACCTGCAGGATCATGATGGACAGGCGCTGGGTGTTGAACAGGAAGCTCTGTCCCTGAAAGATCCAACCGAGTATCTCGAAGATGAGCGCGATGCCGACGAGGCCGAGCAACGCATTCAATTCGTGAGAGCGCGGCCGTTTTTGGGGCATTTCCGCGACGCTGTCGGAAACTGCTTGTGCCTGGTTTGCCATTGTCTATTCCGCCATGGGGGACCGGTTTTGCGCGAGGAGTCGGCGGCGACCCGGCGGTCGCCGCCGTCAGGAGCGCAGGATCAGTTCTTGGTTGTGAACTGATCCATGTTGTCCGGTGTGACGAGCTGGAAGGGAATATACACTTTCTGATCGACGTCTTCACCCTTGGCGAGCATGAGGGCCGCATCGAGCGCGCCCTTGCCCTGCCCTGCCGCGTCCTGGAACACGGTCACGTCCAGATCGCCGGCGGCCATGGCTGCGAGCGCATCCTGCGTTGCGTCGACACCGCCGACCAGCATGTCTTCCATCGAGATGTTGGCCGCTTTCATGGCCTGAATGGCGCCAATGGCCATCTCGTCATTGTTGGAGACAACGGCGTCGAACTCCAGCCCGGCGGAGAGCCAGTTGGTCATCAGGTCGGTCGCCTCGGTGCGCTGCCAGTTGGCGGTCTGCTCCTCGACGATTTCCATGAAGGAGCATTCGTCCGTGGCGATCACGTCATGAACGTCCTGGGTGCGCATGCGCGCAGCCTGATTGGAGAGTTCACCCATCAGAACAACGATCTTCGCGCCCTCACCCTTGCCCTTCTCCTTGAGCTGGCGGCAGACTTCCTGCGCTTCCAGCGTGCCGGATTCACGCTCATCGGAGGCGACGAAGGCCTGGTTGTCGGGCAGATCGTCGACATTGACCGGCTCGCGGTTGACGAAGACGAGAGGCACGCCTGCATCGGCCGCGGCCTTGGTCATGGCCACGGTGGCGTCGGTATCGACCGGGTTGACGATGACGGCATCGACACCCGAAGCGATGAAGTTCTGGATCTGGTTGAGCTGCTTGCCAACGTCGTTCTGCGCGTCCTCCACCTGCAGTTCCACGCCGTCCAGCGTTTCGGCATAGTCGACCATGCCATTGCGCAAGACCGTCAGGAAGTTGTCGTCGAACAACGCCATCGAGACACCGACCGTCTCGGCCATGGCCGAGGTGGACATCAGTGCCGAAACGGCAACGCCCATCATAAGCTTTTTCATCTGAATGCTCCTCCACACGATGGGTGTCCGGCAGCACCCGCTTTGACCGGAATCCTTCAATGGGAATGTATGAGCCTCACCGGCACATGAGCAGCCGAACTCCTCGCCTTCCAACCGCCCGGCATTCCGCAAAATAGAATGTAGGCACCGTTAAAAACTCAATATGTAATATTTATTCTATTTCTTGTAGATGCGTCAAGGCGAAATTCCATTTCGCTTTTCGCGTCAGGCGGGTGGTGGGAAAGCGGTGGCGCGCAGGTGCTGCATGCTCTCTTCGAGGTCGCTGTGCAGATCGTCGGACATATGGACGGAATCCGCAAAAGGCTCGAACGAAAACGGCCCTCGATAGCCTTCAGAGCACAGGGCTGAGATTTGCCCGACATTGTCCAGCCGGTCGTTCACATCGACCAGAACCCGATGTCCGTCGCGCATGTCGGAGACCGAAAGCGCCGTGTCGACGACACCGGAAATGTGAACGAGCCCGGTCTCGGCAACGTGGAGGTTCTTCTCGCCGGAAAGCGTGTGATGAAACGTGTCATGGACGAGCCGGAAGGTCCCGGAAGCATCCAGCGAGGCGATTGCCTCGACGGCTTCCGATTTGAGGCGCAGGGAACAGGTTTCGAAGCCGAGCGGTTCGACAAGGCCAATGATGCCGGCGTCTTTGAGAAGCGGGCGCAAGCCCTTCAGCGCAGTTCGCAGATTGGCCTGCCGCTCTCGATCGGCGGTTCCGGTGCCGTCATTGACGGGCACGAGCACCAGCGCCTCTGCGCCGCAATCACGCGCATAGGCAATCAGAGTTCGGGCTTCCGCCTCGCGTGTGCCGTTCCAGTCGTTGAAGCGCTGCAGCGCATTGATGGAGAGGATGCGCAGCCCGTGCGCCTCTGCCTGCCCACGGACCGACGCCGGCGACGTACCATCCAGAATGGCGTTGCCTTCCAGATCGTTGCGGATTTCCACGTCTTTGATGCCAAGCGAAATGGCGAGATCGAAGAAGGCGGAAATCGGGCGATGGGGGGCGCACATGTGGTTGAGCGCAAAGAAAGCTTCGTTCGTCATAGGGTCTCCTCGGTGACGTGGCCGGGGAATGGCCGGCGAAAGGATGTCGACAGCGTCAGTGGCCGTCAACGCGATCGTGAGGGAAAACAACCGTTCGCCGAGACGAACGCGGTTTCAATCCCGCTCCGATGGCGTATAAATCCCGGCACCCTCCCGGGTGTTCACTCAGCAATCCATCAGTTCAGGCCGCGCCATGACCGAGAAGACGTTTCACATCAATCTCACCTGCGAAGACCGCCCCGGCATTGTTGCCGCGGTGACGACGGAGCTGGCCGGTCTTGGTGCCAATATTGCCGAGTCCAACCAGTTCTGGGACCGGCAGTCGAACCGCTTCTTCATGCGCATCGCCGCGACGGCACCGGCGGGTGTGGATCGCGACGGGCTCTTGCGTGCGCTGGAGCCGGCCATTGCGCGTTTCGACATGAAGACAGCCATTGCCGACACGGAACGGCGGCCGAAAATCATCATCATGGTGTCGAAGTTCGATCACGCGCTTCTGCACCTGCTCTATCAGATCCGCGTTGGCTGGCTCGATGCCGAAGTGGTGGCCATCGTCTCGAACCACGAGGATTCACGTCGCACGGCGGAGATGGAGGGCATCCCCTATCATTGCTGGAAGGTGACAAAGGACAACAAGGCGGAGCAGGAGGCGAAGCTTCTCGACCTGTTCAAGGAGACGGGGGCCGATCTTGTGATCCTCGCGCGCTACATGCAGGTGCTTTCCAACGAGCTTTCAAACCGGCTCTACGGCAAGGTGATCAACATACACCACTCGTTTCTGCCAAGCTTCAAGGGTGCAAAACCCTATCACCAGGCGCATGAGCGAGGCGTGAAGCTGATCGGCGCGACGGCGCATTATGTGACGCCGGATCTGGACGAAGGTCCGATCATCGAGCAGGAAACCGAGCGTGTGACGCATGCTATGACAGCAGAGGATTTCGTCGCCACGGGCCGCGACATCGAGAGCCGGGTTCTCGCCCGTGCCGTCAAGCTGCACCTGGAAAACCGGGTGATGATGAACGGGCACAAGACGGTCGTCTTCGGGTGACACCTGTCAACGGTGTGTGATCCCTCCCACTTTCGTCATGCCCGGCCTTGAGCCGGGTATCCATGCCGTTGTCGGTGTAGATAAGTGCGGTCCCGGCGTGGATCCTCGGGTCAGGCCCGAGGATGACGAAGCGTGGGGGCTGGTGCCGGGTCAGTTCGCCGTTGCGCGGTTTCGTCTGCGCGAGCGGAATGCCAGGAGGAAGGCGAGGCCGAGCATGGTGGCGGTGATAGCGTAAAGCGTCAGCGCGATGGGGCTTGAGAACAGGATCTGGAAATCGCCGTTCGAGATGGAGAGCGCGCGGCGCAGATTGTTTTCCATGTCCGCCCCCAGAAGCAGGCCCAGAATGACCGGCACCAGCGAAATGCCCAGCATGCGCAGGACGTAGCCGATCACCCCGAACCCGACCATGACGAAGAGGTCGAAGGTGGAATGGCTGATCGAGTAGACACCGAGAAAGCTGACCATGACGACGAAGGGCATCAGCACCCATTGCGGCATGGAGAGCATGCGCGTGAACAGGCCGATCATCGGAATGTTCATGATGAGCAGAGCGATGTTGGCGATGTAGAGCGCGGCGATCAGGCCCCAGACGAGATCCGGCTGCCGGTCGAAGAGCAGTGGTCCGGGCTGGATGTTGAGCGAGATCAACAGTGCGAGCATGACCGCCGTGGTGCCACTGCCGGGTACGCCGAGTGTCAACATCGGGATGAGCGCGCCGCCGGACGCCGCATTGTTGCCGGCTTCGGGTGCCGCAATGCCGCGCGGATCGCCCTCGCCGAACTTGCCGTCCTTCGCGCTCCAGCGCTGTTCGGCGATGTAGGACATGAACGCGCCGAGCGACGCCCCGGCCCCCGGCAGGATGCCGCAGACGAACCCGATGACCGAGCCGCGCAAATTGGCCCAGCCGCCAGCCATCATGTCCTTGAAACGCGGCAGGGCGCGACCGAGCGGAACCATTTTCTCGTGCCCTTGATGGACCCGCTCCAGATAGACCAGCACTTCGGAAATGGCGAACAGGCCGACAATTGCAACGATGGGGTCGAACCCGTCATAGAGATGGAATGAACCGGCCGTATAGCGCGCCGTGCCGGTCGCCGGGTCGAGGCCGACCGTGGCGATCATCAGGCCGAGGAACGCGGCAAGCAGCGTCTTGAACGGATTGACCGAGGTGATGCCGCCGATTGTCGCAAAGGCCATGACATAGAGCGCAAAGTAATCGGCTGGGCCGAAATAGATGGCTGCCTTGGCCAGAAGCGGCGCGAAGAGTGTGAGGCCAATCGTGGCAAAAGTCGCGCCGATAAAGGAGGCGACGGCGGAAATGGCGAGTGCCTCGGATGCCTTGCCTGCTCGCGCCATGGGATAGCCGTCGAGCGTTGTCATGATGGCCGGTTCGTCGCCGGGAATGTTGAGCATAATCGAGGAGATGCGCCCGCCATACATGCAGCCATAATAGATGCACGACAGCATGATGAGCGCTGACGTGGGCTCCAGCCCGAGTGAAAAGGCCAGCGGGATGAGGATGGCGACGCCGTTCACGGGGCCGAGCCCCGGCAGCGCGCCGATCAGCGTTCCCGCAAAGCAGCCGAACAGCGCCAGTGCCAGATTGGTCGGCGTGATCGCGACTGCAAAACCCTGCGCAAGGGCGGAGAGCATGTCCATGAAATCAGCTCACGAATTCTGGGAGAAGCGGCAGCGGAAGACCGAGCAGCTTGTCGAAGGCAAGAAACAGGAACGCGCTCATGATCGCCGCCGAGGCAATGGATTTCGGCCATGAGCTGCGCAGGATGCGCCCCAACAGCGCGACAGCGATGAAGGTGGCGAGCGGAAAGCCGAGCACCTCCAGAAATCCCGCATAGGCAAGCAGCAGCGACACCGCCCCCACCTGCAATAGAAGCGGCTTGCCCGTGACCCAGGCCGGCTCTTCATCCGGACGGATGATCATCGTCAGGCTGAGGATGGCCGCGGGCACGGACAGCATGATGGGAAAGGCCGCGGGGCCAAGAGGGTCGCCGAAGCTCGCCTCATAGTCTCCCGCGGTCACGCCGTACCAGATCGAAATGGCCAATAGGAAAAGGCCGACGATCCTGTCTGTCACTTGATGACTCCGATCTCCTGGGAAATCTTGCGCATCTGTTCGGACTGGTCCTTCACATAGGCCTCGAACTCCGCGCCGCCGCGCCACACCGGCACGAGGCCGTTGCCCTTGGCGGTCTCTTTCCAGTCGTCGGTGTCATAGAGCTTCTGCAGGCGCTCGACCCAGGCATTGTAGCTTTCGTCGGAGACATCGCCGCCCGTGTAGAACCCGCGCCAGTTGTAGCCGGTCACGTCAAGACCCTGCTCCTTTGCGGTGGGCGAATCCGGGAAGGCCGGAACGCGGTCGTCGGAGAGGGCTGCCAGAATACGAATGTCGCCCGATTCCACAAAACCGGCGATCTCGCCCAGATCGGTGGAAACCGCCTGAACCTGCCCGCCGATCATTTGCGTCACGGCAGGACCACCGCCATCGAACTGGACCCAGCGGATCTGCTTGTATTCATCACCCGAAAGGCCAGCGGCCTGCGCCAGCATGAGGAGACGGATATGGTCCCAGCCGCCAGCGCCAGAGGAGCCGGCAACCGCAAGTGCGCTCGGGTCTTCCTTTAGAGCGGCGGTCAGATCGTCGAGCGTCTTGAAGTTCGAATCCTTCGGCACAACGATCACGCCGACATCGGTGCCCAGCATCGCGACCCAACGCATCACCGACGTGTCGGCCGGATATTTGCCCTGCGCGATCTGCGTGACGCCCACGGTGGAGGTTGCCACCATCAGCTCCGCATCGTCAGCGCGCGATGACATGACCTTGGCATAGGCAACCGCGCCAACGCCGCCCGGCATGTTGGTGACCTGCATCGGTGTATCCACCAGCTTCTGGTCGAACAGCATCTTGCCTATGGTGCGGCAGGTGAAATCCCAGCCGCCGCCGGGATCGGCAGGCGCGATGCATTCGGCTGCCGTGGCACCAGCCACGGAAAGCGATGTCCACAGGACAGCCGCCCCAAAAATCTTAGAAAGTTTCCTCATCAAGTCCTCCCTCATTGAAGTCGAAATTTCCGTGTCTGAGATCGGAAAAGAGTCCGGTCTCAGCCTCCTTCCACAAACCCGCGCGCGCCAAAAAGGCGGCGCGAATCTTCCAGCGCCTGCAGGATCTGCCCACGCACGTCGCGTGCATGCCTGCGAATGGCAGCCGCGGCCTCCTCGGTTTTCCGCTGCCGGACAAGCGCTATGATTTCATTGTGTTCTCGGTGGGCGATGGCACGTGCCTCCGGCGAGCTCGCCACCAGCCAGCGGGCGCGGATCGTGCGGTTGACCGCATCCTGTACCGCATCGCGAAGGAAGCGATTGCCGGAAAGGGCCGCGAGTTGCACATGCACATCGAGCCCGGCCTCGAACCAGTCGTCGGGCGTGAAGTCGCTCAGGCCAACGTCCACCGTGCGCAAGATGGCATCCAGTTCCTCCGGCGTTGCCCGCTCGCAGGCAAGGCGGATTGCAGCATCCTCGACGATCTCACGATACTCGAAGATTTCCTCGAGCTGCTGCAGGTCGAAGGGCGCGATGGCGTAGCCCCGCTCGGCTTTCACGACGAGCCCTTCTCGAATCAGCTCTGCCAGCGCCTGCCTGATGGGGGTGCGCGAAACGCCATAGGTGGTTTCCAGCGATCGTTCGGACACGACCTCCCCCGGCGCAAGCTTGAGCGAGAGCACATCTCCACGAATGCGTGAAAGCACGCGCTCGCCAAGCGGCTGTTCGACCAAGACTTTTGCTGCCTCACCCATGATGGACGAGCACTCCTCCCTGCATGTGCGGCGGCCAGGAAAAGCCTCCCTGCCCTCCCGTCTGCCATTTTCGGAACGGGCATTGACCGTTCTTCGCAAGACGGTATACCAATCCGGTCTACCGATGCAATCAGGTGGGAGGAAAAATCGTGAGAGCACCAGCCGGCCACCTTGTGAAAGGGTTCCCCGAACGCGTCAGCGTCGTCGAAGTGGGGCCGCGCGACGGATTGCAGTCGGAGCCGCAATTCGCGCCGACGGAGAGAAAGATCGCGCTCGTCAACGGGCTGATCGATGCCGGCATCCGCCATCTGGAGGTCACATCCTTCGTTTCACCGCGCGCCGTGCCGCAGATGCGGGATGCGGCAGACGTTCTGGCCGGCATTGACCGATCCAAAGGAGCGGTGCTGACGGCGCTGGTGCCCAATGCGCGAGGCGCCGACCGCGCAGCCGAGGCCGGGGTCGATGCCATGGTCGTTTTCATGTCGGCCTCCGAAAGCCACAATCTGAAGAATGTGAACCGCACCCGCGCGCAATCGCTTGAAGGCTTCGCCGATATCGTGCGCATTGCAGGGGATGCGAAGATTCCGGTCTTCGGAGCGATTGCCACTTCCTTCGGTTGTCCCTTCGAGGGCGAAGTGCCGGTCTCCTCCGTGGTGGAGATTGCCCGCGCCTATCGCGACATGGGCATCACCACGCTGTCGCTGGGTGATACGACCGGCATGGCGACGCCGCCTGTGGTGCAGGAGCGCTGCCAAGCGCTGAGAGAGGCGGTGCCGGAAGCCGACATCGCGCTTCATTTCCACAACACGCGCGGCGTGGGGCTTGCCTGTGTCTATGCGGGGTTGCTGGAAGGTGTGACCCGCTATGAGGCGAGCATTGGCGGCCTTGGCGGCTGCCCCTTCGTGCCGCGCGCCACCGGCAACATCTGCACCGAGGATCTCGTCTACATGCTGAGCGAATGCGGGGTGGAAACCGGTGTCGATCTCGAAAAGCTGATCGGTGTCGCGCAGGAAGCCGAAGCGATGATCGGGCGCACGCTTCCCGGACAGGTGATGAAGGCGGGACCGCGTCTCAAGACCGCCAGCATGGACAGCGTTGCGACCGCCAATGGCTGAGAACATGACCACGAAAAAGGCGCCGCTCGAAGGCATTCGCGTCATCGATCTGACGCGGGTTCTCTCCGGCCCGTTCTGCACCATGATGCTGGGCGACATGGGGGCGGAGGTGATCAAGGTCGAACCCGCCAAGGGCGACCCGATCCGCGAACAGGGCACGCTACGCGACGGGTTCTCCGCCTATTATGCAAGCTTCAACCGCAACAAGAAATCGGTCGTCATCGATCTCTATAGCGCGCGTGGCTGCGCGGTGCTGGAGCGGCTGATCGCGGATGCCGACGTGCTGATCGACAATTTCCGCCCCGGCGTGATGGCGAAGATGGGTTTTGGCGAGGCACGTCTGAAAGCGCTCAACCCCAAGCTCGTGACCGCCAATGTGAACGGTTATGGCTCGACCGGTCCCTATGTGGATCGCCCCGCCTTCGATTTCATCGCTCAGGCCATGAGCGGTCTCATGGGCGTTAACGGTGCGGAAGGCACCGAGCCGATGCGCGTCGCGCAGCCGATTACCGATCTCGTGGCCGGTCTCTACTGTGCATTCGGCGTTGTGAGCGCGCTGCGCGCGCGCGATCTGAACGGCACGGGCCAGCATGTGGAAAGCGCCATGATGAACGGCGCGATCAGCATGATGGCCTATCTGGCGTCGGAATATTTCACCACCGGAGAGCTGCCTGCCCGCACCGGCAATGACCACCCGCTGGTCGCCCCTTACGGCCTCTTCAAGGCGCGGGACGGCGAGATTGCCGTTGCGCCCTCCAATGACGTGATCCTGAAGCGGTTTCTCGATGTGCTGGAGCTCGGTCACCTGATGGAAGATCCGCGCTACGACACGAATGACAAGCGCTTTGCCCGCCGTCCCGAACTCAACGAGATGATCAATCAGGCTGTCGGCCAGGACACGCAGGAGGCTTGGATTGCGCGGCTCAATGCCGCCGGCGTGCCCTGCGGCAAGGTGCAGAACCTGGCCGAGGCGCTGAATGACCCGCAGACGCAGGCGCAGGAAATGGTGATCGAGGTTGACCAGCCGAACCACGGCCCGATCCGCATGCTGGGCTTTCCGGTGAAGCTGAGCGACACCCCCTGCCGCCTGCGCCATCCAGCACCCGAGCTGGGGGCGGACACGAGGGCGGTCCTGGAAGCGAGCGGCTTCGAGGCTGACGAGATTGAAGCGCTGGCAAAGGAAGGTGCCATCGGGGGGAATTGGAACGCGGTGCGTGGTTCGACAAGCTCACCATGAGGGACGGAGAGACGCTGCAATTGCGTCTCCATGCTCATGAACAGGCTCGCAGGATACCGCTTCCCTCATGGTGAGCTTGTCGAACCACGCACGACGACAATGCAGTGGGGCGTCGGAACAATCTGAAGACTGGACGCCAGCGTTCTGCCCATGACGTCAGGGAGCATTGAAAGTGCCACCCTTGGATCGGCGCAAATTGCCCCCATATGCCGGGGAGTGATTTTCCTCCCTGGAGTTCTCCCATGATCCCCTTTTCCGTTCTCGATCTGGCGCCCGTCCCTGACGGATCGAGCGTTGCCGATGCGCTGAACAACACGCTCGATCTTGCCCGCCATGCAGAGAGCTGGGGCTATCGCCGCTTCTGGCTGGCCGAACATCACAACATGGCCGGCATCGCCAGCGCGGCAACCTCGGTCCTCATCGGGCAGGTCGCTGCCGCCACCAAGACGATCCGCGTGGGCGCGGGCGGGGTGATGCTGCCCAACCACGCGCCGTTGATCATCGCCGAGCAGTTCGGCACGCTGGCCACGCTTTATCCGGACCGCATCGATCTGGGGCTTGGCCGCGCGCCGGGCACCGACATGGCCACGGCCCGCGCCCTGCGGCGCGGGCTCGACGATGGCGAAGGCTTTCCGCGCGATGTGATGGAGCTGATCGCCTATCTGGGAGACGATGAAGCGGGCCGACAAGTGCGCGCCATCCCCGGGCGCGGCACGCATGTGCCGGTCTGGATTCTTGGCTCCAGCCTTTATGGCGCGCAACTGGCCGCGCATCTGGGCCTGCCTTATGCCTTCGCCTCGCATTTCGCGCCTGCCGCGCTGGAACAGGCGATGGAGGTCTACCGCCAGACATTCCGGCCATCCGAACATTTGGAAAAGCCGCATTTCATGATGGCGCTCAATGTCTTTGCCGCCGACACGGACGCGGAGGGGCAGTTTCTCAAAACGTCCATGCAGCAGGCCTTTGCCAATCTGCGCACCGGGCGACCGGGGCCCCTGCCCCGCCCGGTGGAGAATGTGGTGGAGACCTTCGATCCCGCCATTGCCGCCGGTGTGGAACAGGCGCTGGCCTGCACCGCGGCGGGAAATCCCGAAACGGTGCGGGAAGCGCTTCAAGGGTTCATTTCCCGCTACGGGCCGGACGAAATCATCATTACCGGCCAGATTCACGACCATGCGGCGCGGCTGAAATCCTTTCGGATCGCGGCGGAGGTCATGTCCGAGCGCGCGGCAACACCGTCCTCATAAGAAGCATTCAGCGGGCGGGGTAGTGGAACGGCTCGCCCGCAAAAGCGTCCCTGCCCCGTCCGATCTCGTGGATGGCGCGGATCATGCGCCCTTCGCGCCCAAGCAGCCTGTCGCCCAGCGCGACAATGCGCCGGTTTGGCGTGGCGCTCGGCGCGCGCTCGCGCAGCATTCCGGCCAGCGCGCATTCGTCCATCTCGCGGGCGAACAGATTGGCGATGACATAGGCCGCTGCGGTGGAGCGGCTGATGCCCGCGTGACAGTGCACCACCATGGGCGAGCACCAGTCCCAGTCACGGGCAAATTCGACCAAAGCTTCGATCTGTTCATAGGCCGGTGCGATCAGCCCCGGGCGCAAATCCGTGATGTCGTGCATGGCAAGATGCAGGCGTTTCGGAACCGTATCGATCTTTTCACAAGAAGGCGGTTTGCTGCTCGACATGAGCGAAATCATGTGCTGCGCGCCGGTCGCTTGCAGCATGCGTTCCAGATGCGACGCGGGACAGACATAGAGCATTATTGACCGCTCCCGGCCCAGCCTTCCAGCGCCAGGCCGAGACGTTCGAATCCCTGATCGTCTCCCGGCAGGCCAATGCGCAGGCAATCGGGACGGCCTGCAAATCGCCGAACGAGAATGCCGTTGCGACCAAGATGATCGAAGAGTTGCGCCGCGCGCGGATGACGCAGGAAGCGGAAGAGATCGGTGCCGGTTTCGATCGACAGGCCTGCGTCGTCGAAAAGGGCATCGAGCCTGACCCGCGCCGTGATCAGGTCTTGGCGCATCGTGCTCTGCCAGTCGCGGTCGGATAGCGCTTCGAGCCCCGCGTGGAGCGCCGGCCCTGCAACCGCCCATGGGCCCAGCCAGTCACCAAGCCATTGCGCCACATCGTGCGAAGCCAGCGCGAAGCCGAGCCGCAGGCCGGCGAGACCGAAAAACTTTCCGAAGGAGCGCAGCACCACGATGTTGCCGGCATCCACGTCCCCGGCGAGACTCTCGGGGCGCGGTCCCACATCCATGAAGGCCTCATCGACCACCAGGATGCCGCCCGAGCGCTGCAGGTTTTCCGCAAGATCGAGCAATTCGCTGCGACCGATCAGCCGCCCGTCGGGATTGTTTGGATTGACCACGACGGCAAGCCGCGCGCCATAAAGAGCATCGAAACGCTCCACCTCCTCGACCGCATGTCCGGCCAGTGCGGCGGCGCGCGCGTGTTCGGCATAGGTGGGGCCGAGAATGCGGGCCGGTCCGGGCGGCAGAAGCGAGGCGACCAGCGGCAGGAGAAGCTGGGTCCCCGGCGCAGCGATGACATGGGCGGCAGAGGGTGCGCCGTAGTGGTCGGCGGCGCGACCAGCGAGTGTGGCGATGTCAGCCTCTTCGGGCAGGCGCTCGACGGCGCTGGCAGGCAGCGGCGAAAAAGGATAGGGGTTCGGGTTGATGCCGGTGGACAGGTCGAAAAAGGGCATAGGCGCATCCGGAAAGAGCGCCGAAGCCTGAACGAGACTGCCGCCGTGATCGGTCACCCTGTTCACCGTCCGGTCAGCCAGTCGAGGCCTGATGTCCATTCTGATCGCCCTTTCATCCATGCTGGTGGAGCTCGCCATCGGTTACCCCGAGCGGCTCTTTCGCCTGATCGGCCATCCGGTCACCTGGATCGGCCGTCTTATCGCGCTGGCGGATGCGCAGTGCAATGTCGAAAGCCTTTCGCCGGGTGCGCGCCGCCTGAATGGCGCGTTGGCGCTTGTCGTCATTCTGATGCTCGCGGGGCTGACCGGCTGGTTGATCCAGACGAGCCTTTCCGGATGGGTGGGGCTGGTGATCGCCGCGCTTGTGGGCAGTTCGCTGATCGCGCAGCGCAGCCTTGCAAGCCATGTGAAAGCAGTGGCGGACGGGTTGGACGCCGGCGGACTGGCGGAGGGTCGCAAAGCCGTCTCGCAGATCGTTGGCCGCGATCCCGAAAGCCTTGATGAGGCCGGTGTGGCGCGCGCGGCCATCGAGAGCCTTGCCGAAAATTGCTCCGACGGCGTGGTCGCGCCCGTGTTCTGGCTGGCGGTCGGCGGGCTGGCGGGCGGCGCGCTCTACAAGGCCGCGAACACCGCCGATTCCATGATCGGGCACAGAAGCGCGCGGCATCTTGATTTCGGTTGGGCGGCGGCGCGGTTCGACGATCTGATCAACTTGCCCGCGTCGCGCCTGACGGCGTTTCTCTTCATTGCTGCAGCGTTCTTCATGCGCGACGCCTCGGCTGGAGCGGCATGGAAGGCGGTGCGCCGCGATGCGCGCCTTCATCGCTCGCCCAATGCGGGCTGGCCGGAAGCGGCCATGGCCGGCGCGCTTGGCCTCGCCCTTGCCGGGCCGCGACGTTATGGCGGCGAGGTGGTGGAGGATGCGGTGATGGGCGATGGCGGCCGCCGCGCGGCCAATGCCGGCGACATCCGCCGCGCGCTCACGCTCTACCGGATTGCAGACGGGCTCTTGATCGGGCTTGTGGCGGTAGCGGCTGGGCTTTGGCATCTGGTGTTTTGATCTCTTGGCAATGGCGTCGTGCGTGGTTCGACAAGCTCACCATGAGGATGGGTAGAGACCTGCAATCCTGTACATCAACATGGAGAACAGAGTTGCAGCGCATCCACCTCCCTCATGGTGAGCTTGTCGAACCACGCACCACCTCAAAGCAGGGCGACCTAAAATTCGATGCCCTTTTGCGCTTTCACGCCAGCGGCGAAATGATGCTTCACCTGCCCCATTTCGGTGACGAGATCGGCGGCCTCGGTCAATAGCGGCTTGGCGTTGCGCCCGGTCACCACCACATGCAGGTCCTCCCGCCGGTTGGTCAGCGCGGTCACCACACGCTCAAGATCGAGATAGTCGTAGCGCAGCGCGATGTTCAGCTCGTCGAGCACCACCAGACCGATGGTCGGGTCCGCCATCAGTTCCTCGGCCTTTCCCCAGGCGCGCTCCGCAGCGGCGATGTCGCGCTTAAGATCCTGCGTTTCCCAGGTGAAGCCTTCGCCCATCGTGTGCCACGAGACCTGATCGCCGAAGGCGGCGAAGGCATCCTTTTCGCCGCAGTGCCACGCACCCTTGATAAACTGCACGACACCGACACGGCGGCCATGACCGAGCATGCGCAGCGCCAGCCCGAAGGCGGCGGTCGACTTTCCCTTGCCCGGCCCCGTATTGACGATCAGAAGCCCCTTTTCCACCGTCTTGTCGCGCACTTCGGCATCCTGAACCGCCTTGCGCTTTTCCATCTTTGCCTTGTGGCGCTCGGCCTCGTTTTCGTCGATCTCTCGCATGTCACTTCACTTTCATGGGCAGGCCGGCAACCACCAGCGTGACGCTGTTGGCAGCGGCAGCGATCTTCTGGTTCAGGAACCCCGCCTCGTCGCGGAAACGGCGTCCGAGCGGGGTTTCGGGCACGATGCCGAAGCCGACTTCATTGGAAACGAGAACCGTGGTTCCCTTTCTCGCGGCAAGGACTGCAAGCAGTCTCTCGGCGGCAGGTTGCAGCTCGTGGTTGTTCAGCATGAGATTGCTGAGCCACAGGGTCAGGCAATCAACGAGCACCGTCTCGCGGGCCGGCAGTTTTTCAAGCACATCCGGCAGGTCGAGCGGGGCGTCGTGCGTCTGCCACGCCACCGCCCCCTCGCGCCGCGCACGGTGCATGGCGATGCGCTCGCGCATCTCGTCATCGAAGGCCTGCGCCGTGGCGATGTAATGCCAGGGCGCTGGTGCGGCCTCGATCAGCCTCTCGGCATGACGGCTCTTGCCGGAGCGCGCGCCGCCCAGAACGAAATGAAGCGATCGCATCGCTATTTCGCCGGCTCAGCCGACAAGATGCCCGGCAAGGAAGGTCACGCCAACGCCAAGGATGGCGGCACCGGCAAGCCGAGGCTGCGTGGCCTCGACAGCCCAGCCGCGCGACCGGACCAGAAAATAGGCGCCAAGCGCGATGGCGCTCTGGATTGCAGCGAGGCCGGCGAGATAGGCGATCAGCGGTGTCTCCTCGCTGCCGACGATGGCCTCGCCGAAGGCATAGCCATGAAACACGCCGACCACCAGAAACATCGCGAAAACGAGCATGTGGTTTTCCACCGCCCGGCCGCGCGCCAGCAGCCAGCCGCCGGCAAGAACGCTTGCCGCGATGATGATTTCCGCCGCCGGCAGATCGAGCAGCATCAGGTGCAGACCGACGCCGATCAGCGAACCGGCGACGAAGAGAAGCGGCGCGAAAAGGCTCATGCCGGCTACAGCGGCAATGAGGCCGGCAGCGACGATAAAGGCCAGATGATCGAGCCCGATCACGGGATGCGCCAGACCCGAAACCAGTCCCTCATAGAGGGTCGTGGGCGTTTGCCCGTCCATGGCGTGATGGGCCTGAGCGCTGGTTGCGAAGAGCGTTGAAAAAACGAATGCGGAAAAAATGCGTGCGATACGCGCGGTCATGTCCGGTCCTTTCCCCTCCACCCGAGGGATACGGTGTTTCTTTCATGCTGTCGGCAGGTTTCCTGGCTCACGGGTCGCAGCGTTTTCCAGCCTTCCCAAGGCAAAAAGCCTCAGTGGCGATCAGGAAAATGCTCACCGCTTACAGTTGCGGGGGCAGCCATGGCCTTGGCGCTTGAGCGCCGCACTATGTTCCCTCTGGTCCGCTTGCGCGGAACCGTCAGCGGCTCGACCATACAGGAGTCGTCTCTCCCGGCAAACGCTTTCTTCACGCATTGACAGACGTGCCGGGCGAGCCATAAATGCGTGGCAGACGGTCCTTCTTCCGCAAAGAAGAGGGCTAAGAGGGAATGCGGTGCGGGCCTTGCCCAATGCCGCAGCTGTCCCCGCAACTGTAAGCGGAGAGCGCACCTGACACGCCACTGGGGCAACGCCCTGGGAAGGCTGGAGAGCGCAGCGACCCGTGAGCCAGGAAACCTGCCGTCTGAAAATGAAATCCTGACCGCCTGGCGGGTGTCCCGGGCAAGGAGTGTGCATTGTGATTGCCGATTGCGCCTCTGCGCGCCTTCTCTCTGCCATTCATGGCGACCTTGCCCGAACGCGGCCTGAAAGGGCTGGCGTCTCCCTCGCCCGCATCCCCGCATTCACCACACTCCCTCTGAAGGATATCCCATGACCACGAGCTTCAATCGTGTGCCCTGCACCGTCGTGACCGGCTTTCTCGGTGCCGGCAAGACAACACTCATCCGCAATGTGCTGGAAAACACCAAGGGCAAGCGGCTTGCCATCATCGTCAACGAGTTCGGCGATGCGGGCGTCGATGGCGAGGTGCTGAAAAACTGCGGGCTCGACAATTGCCCCGAGGAAAACGTGCTGGAACTGGCCAATGGCTGCATCTGCTGCACCGTGGCTGATGACTTTGTGCCCGCCCTCGACCAGATCCTCGCCCGCGAGCCGAAGGTGGATCACATCCTGATCGAGACCTCGGGCCTGGCGTTGCCCAAGCCGCTGGTGCAGGCCTTCCAGTGGCCAGCGATCAAGAACCGCGTCACCGTCGATGGGGTCATCGCCGTGGTGGACGGGCCGGCACTTGCCGACGGTCAGGTGGCGAGCGACATGGATGCGCTCGCCGCGCAGCGCGCCGCCGATGATTCGCTCGACCATGACGATCCGGTGGAAGAAGTGTTTGACGATCAGGTGGCCTGCGCCGATCTGATCGTCTTGTCCAAGAGCGACCTTCTGGACGCGGAAGGCAACGAGCGCGCCCGCGCCCGCATCGAAGACCATCTGTCGCGCAATGTGCAGATCGTGCCGAGCGCCCATGGCAAGGTGGATCCGGCCCTGCTGCTGGGCCTCGGTCTCGCCGTCGAAGACGATATCGAGAATCGCAAGACGCATCACGACGATGCGCATGACCACGAGCATGACGATTTCGACACGTTCATTGTCGATCTGCCGCCGGTGCTGCGCCCCGAAGATCTGGAGGCGCGTGTCAACGCGGCGGTGGGAACCGGCGAGGTTCTGCGCCTCAAGGGATTTGCCCATGTGAAGGGCAAGCCCATGCGCCTGCAGGTGCAGGCTGTGGGTCCGCGCGTCTCGCACCACTATGACCGCCCGTGGAAGGCCGGCGAAGCCGCCGAAACGCGGCTCGTCGTAATCGGTCTCAAGGGCATTGACCGCGCGCGCATCGAAAGCCTTCTGACGGCCTGACCCGATGCACATTCTCGCCACCACCACCGCCTCACTCGACGACCTGATCGAACCTGTCGATCTGCAACAGTCGCCGGCGGACATGGTGGCGCTGTCCTTCACCGACAGCGATCTGGCGGGGATCGCCTCCGCGTGGCAGACAGATCGCGAGGCTCTGCCCTCGCTGCGCCTAGCTGCCTTGCGTGATCTCAGACACCCCATGTCGGTTGATCTGTGGATCGACAACACGGCAGCGCACGCCCGCACCATTCTGGTGCGGGTGCTGGGCGGCTATGAGTGGTGGCGCTATGGCTGCGACCGGCTGGCGGAGCTTGCGCGAGACAAGGGCATCGCGCTGGCACTGTTACCCGGCGAATGCCATCAGGACGACCCGCGCCTTGCCGAGCGTTCCACCATTTCGGCTGAAGCGCGCGCGGCGCTGCTTGCCTGCTTCCGTGAGGGCGGACCGGACAATATGCGCGCGCTGACCATGCAGATGGCGCGCCTTGCGGGGCGGGAGATCGATACGCCGGAGGCCAAACCTGTCGCCAAAGCCGGCTTCTATGCGCCGGGCCATGGCATCGTGGAAGCTTCGTTTTTCTCCGCCGCGAAGCCCGGCAGGGCAATCGTCCCCATTCTCTTCTACCGCTCCATGCTGCTTGCCAGCGATGTCGCGCCCATCGACGCGCTGGTGGAGGCGCTTGAGGAACAGGGTGTTTGCGCCGTGCCGGTGTTCGTTTCCAGCCTGCGCGACCCCCTTGCCGCCGATTTCGTGCGTGACGCCGTGGAGACGTTGAAGCCTCAGGCGCTCATCACTGCGACGGCCTTTTCCAGCGGCGCGGAACCCGGCGAGAAAACGCTGTTCGACCGGTTTGGCGTGCCGGTTTTTCAGGTGGTCACAGCAACCACGCGGCGCGAGGCGTGGCAGGAAGGGCAGCGCGGTCTGGCACCCGCCGACCTTGCCATGCATGTGGTGCTGCCGGAACTCGATGGCCGGCTAATGGCGGGGGCAATTTCCTTCAAGGACGAGGCGGCGCTGGATGAAGGGCTTTCCTTCGGCGTGCAGCGTAACCGGCCAGAACCCGCGCGCATAAGGCAGGTCGCGGCGAGGATCGCCGCGCATCTGAGGCTTGCCCGAACGCCAAAACCCGAGCGCCGCATCGTCATCCTGATCCCGGATTATCCGAGCGCGCCGGGCCGAACCGGATATGCGGTGGGTCTCGACGTGCCGTCGAGCGTGCTCGCCATGCTGCACGATCTTGGCGAAGCGGGGTATGCGATTTCCGGCGTTCCGGAGACACCCCGCGCGCTCATGCAGCGCCTCGAAAAGCCTTCGGAATCGCTTTCGCTGGATGAATACCGGCGGGCCTTCGATGCGCTGCCCGAAGAAGCACGCGAGACGCTGCTCGCCACCTGGGGACCGGCCGAACACGATGCGGAGGATGGCGTCTTTCCGTTCCGCGCGGCGCGGTTTGGAAATGTCATCGTGGCGCTTGCGCCGGACCGGGGGCGCTCGGCAGACCGGCGCGTGGACTATCACGACCCGGCGCTTGCACCGCGCCATGCACTTGTCGCCTTCGGTCACTGGATGCGCGAAAAACTTGGCGCCCACGCGCTGATCCATGTGGGCGCGCATGGCACGCTGGAATGGTTGCCCGGCAAGACCGTCGCGCTGACGGAAACCTGTTTTCCCGAAATCGTGGCCGGCGCACTGCCGGTGGTCTATCCCTTCATCGTCAGCAATCCGGGCGAGGCGGCGCAGGCCAAGCGCCGCATCGGCGCGGTCACGCTTGGGCATCTGACGCCGCCGCTGGCGGGTGCCGGGCTTTCGCCCGACCAGCAGGAACTGGAGCGGCTGGTGGATGAATATGCGCAGGCCGACGGTCTGGACCGCCGCCGTCGCGACCGGCTGGCGCAGCTGATCGTGGAAACCGCCGAGCGCACCGGTCTCACCCGCGATGCGGGCGTGGAGGATACGGGCGACACGGACGCAACGCTGATTGAGATCGACGCCTGGCTCTGCGATCTGAAAGATTTTGCCATCAAGGACGGGCTGCATATCTATGGCCGAGGCAGCGGCATGGATGAAGCGCCCGAACGCCGCGCCTGCGCTGAAAGCGAAAAGCGAGCGCTTCTGGCAGCCCTCGATGGCTGGCACATCGCGCCCGGCCCCTCCGGCGCGCCGGCGCGGGGACGCACCGATGTTTTGCCGACAGGTCGCAACATCTTCACCGCCGACCCGCGCACGCTTCCCACGCCAACCGCAACCGCGCTTGGCAAAATGGCGGCGGATGAGGCCGTGCGCGGCTATTTGCAGGAGCATGGCGACTGGCCGCGCTCGCTGGTGATCGACCTGTGGGGCAGCGCCAGCCTGCGCACCGGCGGCGAGGAAATCGCGCAGGGGCTCGCACTGATGGGCTGTCGGCCGCAATGGGATCAGGCGACGGGCCGTGTGACGGGCATCGAAGTGCTGCCGCCGGCCAGCCTTGGCCGTCCGCGCATCGATGTGACGTGGCGCATTTCCGGCCTGTTCCGCGACATGTTCCCCACCCAGATTGCGCTGCTCGATACGGCGGTTGCCACCGTGGCCGCGCGCGACGAGGACGACAGCGAGAACCCGCTTGCCGCTGCCGCGCGCGTGGCCGGCAAGGCTCCGGCGCGCATTTTCGGCTCCGCTCCCGGCACCTATGGCGCGGGGCCGGAAGAAAAGCTCGCGCGCGGCAATTGGCAGGAGCGCGCCGAGCTGGGCGAAGCCTATCTCGCCGCCGGTGCCTTTGCCTTCGGCGGTGCGGAGGGCGAAGGCCGACTGGAAGACGGCGCTTTTGCACGGCAGGTGGCCGATGCCGACATGCTCATCCACACCGGCGACGATGCCGGGCGCGACATTCTCGAAGGCTCGGCGGATGTGGCCTTTATCGGCGGGTTCGCGGCGGCGGTGGAAGCGCTGGGCGGTAAGGCCGATCTTGTGGTGCTCGATACGACCGATCCGGAGCGCCCGCGCGCCCGCTCGCTGGCGCAGGCCATTGCGCGTACCGTGCGTGCCCGTGCCGTCAATCCGCGCTTCATCGAAGGGCAGTTGCGCCATGGCCCGCGTGGTGCTGCGGAACTGACGGAAACGGTGGACCGGTTGATCGGCTTCGCTGAAACCACGGATGCGGTTTCGGGCAGCCTGATCGATGCCGTGTTCGACGCCTATCTCGGCGATGATCGTGTGCGTGATTTTCTTCTGGCGGAAAATCCCGCCGCCGCGCATGCGATGGCGGAACGGTTTCACGCCGCCCGCAAACGCGGACTGTGGCACCCTCGCCGCAATTCCGTCGATGCAGACCTGGCCGCACTTCTGGCGGAGGCGACGGCATGACGATGCGGCGCGGCGCATGCCCCACACTCTCCGCCCCCATGGAAACCGGCGACGGGCTGCTCGCCCGGATTGCACCGGCCCATGGCGCGCTCACGCCCGAGAAGCTGGCGGGCATCGCCAAAGCGGCGGGTCGCCACGGCAACGGCATTCTGGAAGTGACCGCGCGCGGCAAATTGCAGATCCGCGGACTGACGGCCCAAAGCACGCCCCTGTTTGCCACGGAAATCACCGCGCTGGAGCTCGGTCCCGTCGATGGCTTTGCGGTGGAGACCGCACCGCTGGCCCCTCCTCCTCCGCTTGCGAAGCGCATCAATGCGCAGATGGCCGAGCGTGATTATGCTGCGCTGCTCGCGCCAAAAGTGTCCGTCACGGTCGATTGCGGCGGCGCACTGCATCTCGACGCGATCAGCGCCGACATAAAGCTCATCATGGCTGACGACGGGCAATGGCTGATCGGCATCGGCGGCAATGGCGCGACGGCGCATTGGCTGGGCAAGGGCGATGAGCAGGCGGTGGGCGCTGCGGCGCTTGCGGCGCTTGATCTGCTGGCGCAGACCGGCGGACGCGCACGCGATTTCACGCAGGCGCAGAAGGATGCGCTCCGGGCGGGGCTTGAGCCGGCCGTGCAACATCCTGCACGGGCTGACAGCGCGCCGGTTGGTCTGTTCGCGCTGAAAGACGGGGAAAACGCGCTGGGCATCGCCCTGCCCTTCGGCCAGATTTCAGCGGAAGCGCTTGCCGCGCTCTGCGAGGCTGTATCCGATGCAAGCGAAATCCGCCTCGCGCCGCGCCACGGCCTGTTGGTGATCGGGCTTGATGAGCCCCGGCAGGAAAAGCTGCCGCGTGCGGCTGAGGCTCTTGGCTTTGTCACGGACGCGCATGATCCCCGCCTCTTCATAGCCGCCTGCGCCGGGGCGCCGGCCTGCGCTTCGGCGCGGTTCGACGCCAAGGCGCTTGCCGCCGAGGCGGCTGCGGCGGGTCTGCCCGATGGCCCGTTCCGCCTTCACCTTTCGGCCTGCGAAAAAGGATGCGCCCAGCCCTCCGGGCCGGTTGTGAACCTGATCGCGGTTGAAGGTGGCTGCACCCTTTCCTCCGTTGGCGCAAAACCTTCCGAGCGCCTTCGCACCTTTCTCACAGAGCGTGGCGAGACGCTGCGCGCCGCCCTTCTTCGAAAGACAGGCTGAATGCAAGAAACCGAGTACATACGCGACGGCAACGCCATTTACGAAAAGTCGTTCGCAATCATCCGCGCCGAGACCGATCTCGCGCGTTTCAGCGCGCAAGAGGCCGATGTCGCCATCCGCATGATCCACGCCTGCGGGCTTGTCGAGGCGGCGGAGCATTTCGTCTTTTCCCAAGGGTTCGTGGCGGCAGGCCGCGCGGCGCTGAAATCCGGAGCGCCGATCCTGTGCGATGCGGAGATGGTGGCGCGCGGCGTGACCCGCACACGGCTGCCCGCCGAAAACGATGTGATCTGCACCCTGCGCGATGCGCGCACGCCGGAGCTTGCGCAAAAACTTGGCAACACGCGTTCCGCCGCCGCGCTGGAACTGTGGCGCGAGCACATGGAAGGCGCGGTGGTGGCCATCGGCAATGCGCCGACCGCACTCTTCTACCTGCTCGACATGCTGCGCGCCGGCGCGCCGAAACCTGCCGCCATCATCGGCATGCCGGTCGGCTTCGTCGGCGCGATGGAATCGAAGGAAGCGCTCGCCGAAAGCGGGCTTGGCATTCCCTTCGCCATCGTGCGCGGCCGCATGGGTGGCAGCGCCATGACGGCAGCGGCGATCAACGCTTTGGCGAGGGCGGGCCTGTGAGCGGAACCCTGATTGGCGTCGGCACCGGTCCCGGCGACCCCGAACTCATCACCGTGAAGGCGCTGAAGGCGCTGGAGCGGGCGGACGTGGTGGCCTACTTCGCCAAGCGCGGGCGCAGGGGCAATGCCCGCCGCACGGTCGAGGGGCTGCTTCCGGAAGGCATCGAGGAACTGCCGCTCGAATATCCCGTCACCACCGAGATCGACAAGACCGACCCGCGCTACATCGCGGCCATCACCCGCTTTTACGAAGCGTCGGCGCGCGCGGTGGAAGCGCATCTGAAAGCGGGCCGCACGGTCGCCGTCCTGAGCGAGGGCGATCCGCTCTTCTATGGCTCCTACATGCACCTTCATGTGCGGCTTGCCGCGCGCTACCCGACCAAGGTGATCCCCGGCATCACCGCCATGTCGGGTTGCTGGTCGCAGGCGGGCATCGCCATCGTTCAGGGCGACGACATCATGACCGTCCTGCCCGGCACGCTTGCCGAAGACGAGCTTGTGCGCCGCGTGAGCGACACGGAAGCCTTCGTCATCATGAAGGTGGGGCGCAATCTGCCGAAAATCCGCCGGGCGCTCGCCCGCGCCGGCAGGCTTGGCGGCACCGTCTATGTGGAACGCGGCACGATGGACAATACGAACATGACCCCGCTCGCCGACAAGGCGGACGACACGGCCCCCTATTTCTCGCTTGTGCTCGGACCGGGCTGGCAGGCAAAGCCCGGCGAGGCGGTGGCATGAGCGGGCGTCTCGTCATCATCGGCACCGGCCCCGGAAAACTGGCCCAGACGACGCCGGAGGCGCGGGCGGCGATTGCGGCGGCGAGCGATTTCTTCGGCTATGGTCCCTATCTCGACCGGCTCGACCTGAACGATGGCCAGACCCGTCATGCCTCCGACAACCGGGAAGAGCTTGCCCGCGCGAAGGCGGCGCTCACCATGGCCGCCCAAGGCAGGCATGTGGCCGTGGTTTCGGGTGGGGATGCCGGCGTCTTCGCCATGGCGGCGGCGGTGTGCGAGGCCATCGAACACGGGCCGCAGGAATGGCGCACACTCGATCTGGAGATCGTGCCGGGGCTGACGGCCATGCTGGCCGTGGCTGCCCGCGTGGGCGCGCCGCTCGGCCATGATTTCTGCGCCATATCGCTTTCGGACAATCTGAAACCCTGGGACCTGATCGAAACCCGGCTTGCGGCTGCTGCCGGTGCGGGCTTCGTGATCGCGCTCTACAATCCGATCAGCCGCGCTCGGCCCTGGCAGCTTGGCCGCGCCTTTGAACTGTTGAGCGGCATTCTGCCGGCGTCCACGCCGGTCGTGTTCGGCCGCGCCGCGGGCCGGCCCGACGAGCGCATGGCGATCGTTCCGTTGAACGAGGCGCGGGCGGACATGGCCGACATGGCCACCTGTGTCATCATCGGTTCGCCGGAAACACGGATGATCGAGCGCCCGGGCAAATCGCCGTTGGTCTATGCGCCGCGCTCGGCCAGCGGAGCCGCCAGATGAGCATCGATTGCAGCCAAGGCTTCCTCGACATCGGCCACAATGGCCGCGTCCGCCGGCTTTGGCCGGTCGATCATGATCACCGGCAAGCCCAGCCTGCGCGCCGCTGCGATCTTGCCATAGGTCGCGGCGCCGCCGCTGTTCTTGGCCACCACGATGTCGATGCGGTGATCGGCAAGCAGCGCGATTTCATCGTCTTCGGAGAACGGCCCGCGCGCCAGAATGCATCGGGCATTCGGCGGCAAATGAGCGGGCTCCACCGGCTCCACGCTGCGCACCAGATAATGATGCTGCGCCGCCGCGCGAAACATTTGTACCTCCTGCCGGCCAATGGCCAGAAAGACGCGACGGGGTTCAGGGCCGAGAAGCGTTGCCGCCTCGGCCATGCCGGACGCGATCTGCCAGTTGTCGCCGGCGACCGGCTGCCAGGCGGGACGCATGAGCGTGATGAGCGGCACGCCGGTCAGTCTGGCGGCTTCCGTCGCATTGCGCGCCATGCGCGCGGCGAAGGGATGCGTGGCGTCCACCATCAGGTCGATGCCTTCGCCCTCAAGATAAAGCGCAAGCCTCTCGGCACCGCCGAAACCGCCCACACGCACCTCGCCCTGCAAGGTTTCCGGTGTGCTTGTGCGCCCGGCAAGCGAAGTGACGACACGCAGCCCGCCCCGCGCGCAAAGCCGCGCTGCCAGCCGCCGCGCCTCGCCGGTTCCGCCAAGAATGAGAAGGGTCTGCTTTGCCATGACGTCTTCTAAAGCATTTTGCAGTCGGGCGGAAAGCTCTCAGCGCTGGCTCACCATTGTGGGCATCGGCGAAGATGGGCTGGCCGGGCTTGGCGCGGAAGCCCGCCGCGCGATTGCCGGTGCGGAGATCGTCTTCGGCGGTGCGCGGCACCTCGAACTGGCGGCAGATGAGATTTCCGGCGAGCCGCGTCCATGGACCTCGCCTTTTGACAAGGCGGTCGATGAAATCGAAGCGCTGAGGGGCAAGAATGTCTGCGTGCTCGCCTCGGGCGATCCGTTTCATTTCGGCGTTGGCGCGACGCTGACACGGCGCATTCCGGCGAACGAGATGCGCGTCTTTTCCGCCCCGTCTTCCTTCGCTCTTGCTGCTGCCCGACTTGGCTGGCCGCTGCAATCGGTCGAGACGGTCTCGCTGCATGGCAGGCCGATTGCGCCGATCCGCCCGCTGCTTCATCCCGGCGCGCGCATTCTCGCGCTCACATCCGATGGCGCGGCTCCGGCTGCGATTGCAGAGCTGATCACCAAAGAGGGTTTTGGCCCCTCGCGCTTTCACGTGCTGGAAGCACTGGGCGGACCGCGCGAACGGCAGGTCAGCTTCATGGCTTCCGCGCTTTCCGCAGAAAGCTTTGGCGATCTGAACGTGGTCGCCATCGAGGTGGCGGCAGATCAGGATGCACGCATCCTGCCCCTTGGAACCGGGCTTGAAGAGGGGCTTTTCGAGCATGACGGGCAGATCACCAAATCGGAGGTGCGGGCTGTCACGCTTTCCGCGCTTGCCCCGAAACGGGGTGAACGGCTCTGGGACATCGGAGCGGGTTCAGGCTCGATTTCCATCGAGTGGCTTCGGCTGCAACCATCGCTCAGCGCCATCGCCATCGAGGCGGACGGGGAGCGCGCGGCGCGCATCGCCCGCAACGCGGAGCGCATGGGCGTGCCACAGCTCACCGTGGTTGAGGGAAAGGCTCCCGCCGCTCTTGCGGGCCTTGCCGCGCCCGATGTGGTTTTCATCGGTGGCGGGGCGACCGTGCCGGGGCTGATGGAGGCGGCGATTGCCGCTCTTGGGAGCGGAGGCCGCCTTGTCGCAAATGCGGTGACGCTCGAAACGCAGGCGCTTCTGATCGACTACCACGGGCGGCACGGCGGAGAGCTGATCGAGATCGCCATCGCGCGCGCTGCGCCCGTTGGCACCATGAGGGCGCTGCGCGCGGCCATGCCGGTGCTTCAATGGCGCTGGAGGAAACCATGATCTGCGCCGGGTTTGGAGCCCGCAAAGGCGTGACAAGCGAGGCGGTTCTCGCCGCGCTCGACGCCGCCCTGACGACACATGGCCTCACGCGGGACAGGCTCGGCGCGCTGGCGACCGTGCCACGGAAACGGGACGAACCCTGCCTGCTTGATGCCGCAAAAGCGCTTGGCCTGCCGCTTTCCATCGCCGATGAGAGCGCGTTGCAGGCTGTAGCGACCCGCTGCCTGACTCGCTCGGACCACGCGCTTTCCGCCACGGGCCTGCCATCGGCCTCGGAGGCGGCGGCGCTGACCGTCTGCGGCCCAGCCGCTCGGCTCCTCGGGCCGAGGCTCACATTTGACGGCGTGACCTGCGCCATCGCCACCACCGGAAGACAATCATGACCGTTCATTTCATTGGCGCCGGCCCGGGCGCTGCCGACCTCATCACCGTTCGTGGCCGCGACCTGATCGCGCGCTGCCCGGTCTGCCTTTACGCCGGTTCGCTGGTGCCGGAGGAATTGCTCGCCCATTGCCCGCCCGGCGCACGCATCGTCAACACCGCGCCCATGTCGCTTGAAGAGATCGAGGCGGAATATATCCGCGCGCATAAGGCCGGCGAGGATATCGCCCGCCTGCATTCGGGCGATCTTTCCGTCTGGAGCGCGGTTGCCGAACAGATCCGCCGTCTTGCAGCACTTGGCATCGACTACACGCTGACGCCGGGCGTGCCGTCCTTCTCGGCGGCTGCGGCGGCGCTGGGGCGTGAGCTGACCATTCCGGAAGTGGCGCAAAGCCTTGTCCTCACCCGCATTTCCGGCCGCGCCTCGAAAATGCCGGAGGGTGAAACGCTCGCCAGTTTCGCGGCCACCGGCACGACGCTGGCGATCCATCTCGCCATTCACGCGCTCGACCGGGTGGTGGCGGAGCTGACCCCGCATTACGGCCCCGACTGCCCGGTCGCAATCGTCGCGCGGGCAAGCTGGCCGGATGAGCGTATTCTGCGCGGCACGCTTTCCACCATCGAAGCGGAGATGGCGAAAGATCCCATAGAGCGCACGGCGCTCATCCTCGTCGGGCCGGGGCTGGGTGCCGAGGATTTCCGCGAAAGCGCGCTTTATAGCGCCGATTATCAGCGCCGGTTTCGCGGGCGGGAGGGGTTATGAGTTTGGCTGAAGCGCTCAACCGCCTGCCTTTTGAACCAGCGCCGTTCGAGCCCGGCCATGTGTGGCTTGCGGGTGCGGGTCCCGGTGGCTTTGGCTGCCTGACGCTCGGTGTTCTGGCCGCGCTCGATGCGGCGGATGTGGTGATCTATGACGCGCTGGTGGATCCGGAGATCCTGAAGGCCGCGTCGGAAGCCCGGCACATTTTTGTCGGCAAACGCGCCGGCCAACCCTCCACGGCGCAGGATGAAATCAACCGGCTGATGGTGGCCGAGGCCGAGGCGGGACACAGGGTTCTGCGCCTGAAAGGCGGCGACCCCAACATGTTTGGCCGCGGCGGCGAGGAAGCGCTGGTGCTGGCGCTTGCCGGCATTCCCTTCCGCTTTCTGCCGGGCATCACCTCGGCGGTGGGGGCGCTCGCCGATGCGGGCATTCCCGCCACCATGCGCGGGGTGAACAAGGCGGTGGTCTTCGCCACCGGCCACGCCGCCGGCACGCCCGACGATCTGGACTGGGCGGCGCTGGCGAAAACGGGGCAGCCCATCGTCATCTATATGGGGATGCACAAGCTCGCCCTGATCGTGGACGCACTCTCCTCCGGCGGAATGGCGGGCGACACGGCCGCCGCCCTCATCATGAACGCGACCAAGCCGGATGAGCGCATCCTCACCACCACGCTTTCGTCTCTTGTCGCTCAAGCGGAAGAGCAGGGCTTCGGCTCGCCTTCCATCATCGTGATCGGCGGCATCGTGGCGCTGCGCGAGGCGCTTTCATGACGGCGCGGGCGATCATCATCGGCGCGGCCCGGTCTGGCTCGGGCAAGACCAGCGTCACCATCGGCCTGATGCGCGCGCTCAAAAGGCGCGGTCTTGCGGTGCGGGGGGCGAAATCCGGCCCCGACTATATCGACCCCGGCTTTCATCAGGCGGCGACGGGGCAAGCGGGCGTCAATCTCGACAGCTGGGCCATGCACCCCGATCTGCTCGCCCATCTTGGAAGCCGGCAAAGCGAAGATGCCGATATGCTGCTCATCGAGAGCGCCATGGGCCTGTTCGACGGCATCGTTTCGGAGCCGGGACGATCCGGTGCGGCAGCCGACATCGCGCGGCTTTATGACGTGCCCTGCCTCGTCATTCTCGATGTGTCCGGCCAGTCGCAGACGGCTGCTGCGCTGGCAAAGGGGTTTGCCGCCTACGACCCGAAGGTGCGGATTGCCGGCGTGGTGCTCAATCAGGTGGCGAGCCCACGTCATGAGGCGATGGCGCGCGAGGCCATCGAGGCGATCGGCATTCCGGTTCTGGGCGCGGTCTACCGCAACCTGGACATGGCGCTGCCGGAGCGGCATCTGGGCCTTGTGCAGGCGAGCGAACATGCCGCGCTCGAAGCCTTCATCGAGCGGCTTGCCGATGTGATGGAACAGGCCATCGACCTCGACGCGGTGATGAAGGCCGCCGTGCCGCTTTCCATGCGGGCGGGCGATGCGGCGCGGCTTCTGCCGCCGCCGGGCCAGCGCATCGCCATCGCGCAGGATGCCGCCTTCAGCTTCGTCTATCCGCATCTCGCCCGCCACTGGCGCGAGGCGGGCGCGGAGCTTCTGCCCTACTCGCCGCTTGCCGATGAGGGACCGGCGGAGAGCGCTGACGCCTGTTGGCTTCCCGGCGGCTATCCCGAGCTTCATGCGGGGCGAATTGCTGCTGCGAAGAATTTTCACGCTTCGATGCAGGCTTTCGCGGAGAACAGGCCCGTTCACGGCGAGTGCGGCGGGTTCATGGTTCTGGGCAAGGCGCTGGAAGATGCGGAGGGCACGACCCACACCATGCTGGGTCTGCTTTCCCATGTGACGAGCTATGCGAAACGCAAAATGAATCTCGGCTATCGGCAGGCCACGCTCATGAGCGATTGCGCCATCGGCAGCAAGGGCGAGACAATCCGTGGCCACGAGTTTCATTATTCGCGCCTGATGGAACCCGGCGATGATGCACCGCTCGCCATGCTGGCAGACGGTCAGGGCCGCGCGCTCGGCCCTTCCGGTGCGCGGCGCGGGCATGTGTCGGGCACCTATTTCCACGCCATCGCGCGGAGCTGAGGAATGGCCGGGTTTCGCTACGCGCTTCGTGACATTGCCGCCTGCCTTGGCTTCTATACGCGGCTGCCTCTACCGGCGTTCGAGATGCCGGCGCACGGTTTCGCCAATGCCCAATGGGCGGCACCGCTGGCCGGTCTTTTCATTGGTGCGGTGTGCAGCGCCGCTTTGACGGGTGTCATCGTGCTGGGCCTGCCGGCCACCATCGCCGCCGCCATCGCGCTCGCGGCGGGCGTGCTTCTGACCGGCGGTCTGCATGAGGATGGGCTGGCGGATGTGGCCGACGGTTTCGGCGGCGGTTCAACGCGGGAGAAGAAGCTCGCCATCATGAAGGACAGTCGCATCGGCTCCTATGGTGTGGCCGCGCTGATCCTGTCGTTTCTCCTGCGCTGGTCGGCGCTCGTGGCGCTCGGGCTCGCCGCCATTCCCGCATTGCTGATCGCCCACACGGCCTCGCGCGCGCTCATGCCCGCGCTGATGCGCCTTTCGCCACCCGCGCGCGAAAACGGGCTTTCGGCGGGCGCAGGGCAACCGACGAGAGGCACCGTTCTTGTCGCGCTGGCGATTGGCGGCGTTTTGCTCCTCGTTCCCGGTCCCGGATTTGCGCTCATTGGCGTGCCGCTTCTGGCGGCTGCGCTCTTTTTCATCAAATGGCTCGCCGAAAAACAGATCGGCGGGCAGACGGGCGATGTGCTCGGCACATTGCAGCAACTGGCCGAAACCGTTCTGCTTCTCGCCTGCGTCACGCATTTCATCTGAAGGATATCCATGCCCCGCTTTCTCTCGATCGACGATCTGCGCACCGCCTGCAACGACCGGCCTTCAGGCGACGAAAACGCCGCACAGGCCGCAACGGCCCGTCAGGCCGTGCTCACCAAGCCGCCCGGCAGCCTTGGCCGGCTGGAAGAAGCGGCCATCCTGATGGCCCGCTGGCAGGGGCGTGAGAAGCCCGCGCTCGACAGGGTGCATGTGTTGATCTTTGCCGGCTCCCATGGGGTGACCGCACGCGGCGTCTCCGCCTTCCCAGCCGAGGTAACGGCGCAGATGGTGGCGAATTTTTCCGCCGGTGGTGCAGCGATCAATCAGTTGGCAAAGCAGGCCGGCGCGAGCCTCACCGTCACGCCGCTGGAGATCGAGCGCCCCACGGCGGATTTCACGCAAGCGCCGGCCATGGATGAAGCCAGCTTCCTGACCGCCGTCCAGACCGGTTTCGATGCGGTGCCGGAGGGAGCCGATCTCGTGGCACTCGGGGAAATGGGCATCGGCAACACCACCGCCGCTGCCGCGCTGGCCGCAGCCCTTTTCGGTGGTGGGGGCGCGGACTGGGTCGGGCGCGGCACAGGCGTCGACGATGCCGGCCTCTCGCGCAAGGCCGAGGCCGTGGATGCCGCGCTTGCCTGCCATGGCGAGGCGCTTTCCGATCTGCTGGAGGCGCTGCGCCGGGTCGGCGGCCGCGAGCTTGCTGCCATGTTCGGCGCGGCTCTTGCCGCGCGGCAAAAACGCATTCCCCTCCTGCTCGACGGGTTCGTGTGCGGATCGGCAGTCGCGCCGCTCGCGTGCCTCGGCGAGGGCGGTCTGGCGCACGTCATTGCCGGCCACGTTTCCGCCGAGCCCGGCCACCGCAAACTGCTTGCCGAACTCGGCCTCAGGCCGCTGCTCGATCTCGACATGCGGCTTGGCGAAGGCTCCGGCGCCTGCCTTGCGATCAACATTCTGCGCGCAGCACTTGCCTGCCACAACGGCATGGCGACCTTTGCCGAAGCCGGCGTATCGGACGGTTGATGATGCGCACGCTCTCGCTCATCGGCATTGGCACCGGCAATCCCGAACACATGACGGTTCAGGGCATCAACGCACTGAACCGGGCAGACGTGATCCTCATTCCCCGCAAGGGCGAGGCGAAAGAGGATCTGGCCGATCTGCGCCGCGTCATCTGCGAGCGGTTTCTGGAGAACCGGCAGACGCGGATCGTGGAATTCGACCTGCCGGTGCGCGATGCGGCCAATCCGAGCTATCGCCGGGGCGTGGACGACTGGCACATGGTCATCGCCCACGCCTATGGCGATCTGCTCGCAGCGCACACGGGCGAGACGGGCCGTGCGGCCTTTCTCGTCTGGGGCGATCCCTCGCTCTACGACAGCACGCTGCGCATCATCGAGCACATGCGCCGCGAGACGGCGCTTGCCGTCGCACTGGAGGTGGTGCCGGGCATAACCAGCATTCAGGCGCTCGCGGCCAGCCACCATATGCCGATCAACACGATCGGCGGTTCTGTGTTGATCACCACGGGAAGGCGGCTGAAGGCGGAAGGCTTTCCGCCCAATGCCGACACGCTTCTCGTCATGCTCGACGGCGACTGCGCCTTCCGCACGCTCGACGGCGATGCCTACGAGATTTTCTGGGGGGCCTATCTTGGCACGGAGGACGAGCTTCTGATCGCCGGCCCGCTTGGGGAAGTCGCCGGGCAGATCGTGGAGACGCGCGCCAGGGCGCGAGAAGACAAGGGCTGGATCATGGATACCTATCTTTTGCGGGTGAGGGGTTAAGTTGGGCGCACGTCATCCCGCCCCCGTCCTTCGACACGCTCAGGATGAGGGCTGTGTGGGATGCCTTCTGCGTTGACACTTGTGCCAGGTTTTCCCTGCCTTTTCCCTCACCCTGAGCTTGTCGAAGGGCGGGGGAGAAGGCAAGCACACCGCGCCTCAGGCGGCCTGTGCCCGCTGCCAGCGCGGGAAAGGGTCCGCCAGCGCAAGGAATTCTGCAGGATCAAACCGCGTCGCGCTGCCAACCAGAGCAGCGTCCAGCGCGGCGGTGATGCGTTCGCGGTCCATGCCGGAACCTATGAAGACCAGCTCCTGCCGCCGGTCCCCATAGGGTTCGCTCCAGTAGCGGTCCATGAAGGCTTTCGCTTCCGGGTGGTTCGGCCAGCGCTCGCGCGGCACGGCGGCCCACCAGGTGCCGAGCGGCTTCACGCTGGATAACGCACCGGCGAGGCTGAACTCCGCCACCCAGTCGGGCCGCGTCGCCACCCAGAAATGCCCCTTCGCGCGGATCACGCCCGGCAGAGGCGCATTCAGCACCGTATGCACTTTCTGCGGATGGAAGGGACGCCGCGCGCGGTAGACAAACGAGGAAACGCCATATTCCTCCGTCTCCGGCACATGGTCGGCGAAGCCATAGAGCTCCTTGGCCCAGAGCGGATGCTGATGCGCCGCCTCGAAATCGAACAACCCCGTATCGAAGATGCGCTCTGGCGCAACATGCGAATGGTTCGTCTCTATGATCTGCGCATCGGGATTGAGCGCGGTGACGATCTTGCGCGCGGCATCAAGCCGCTCAGGGCCGGCATCGCTCACCTTGTTGAGGATCACCACATCGGCAAACTCGATCTGATCGACCAGGAGGTCCACCAGCGTGCGCTCGTCCCCCTCGCCCGCAACCTCACCCCGGTCGCGCAGGAAATCGTGGCTTGCATAGTCCTCCAGAAGGTTCACCGTATCGACCACGGTCACCATCGTGTCGAGCCGCGCAACATCGGAAAGGCTCATGCCTTTTTCATCGCGGAACTCGAACGTGGCGGCCACAGGCAGCGGCTCGGAGACGCCCGTGGATTCGATCAGGAGATAATCGAACCGTCCCTCCGCCGCCAGACGCCGAACCTCTTTCAAAAGATCGTCGCGCAGCGTGCAGCAGATGCAGCCATTGGTCATTTCCACCAGTTTCTCGTCGGTCTGGGAGAGATTGGCCCCGCCCTCGCGCACCAGATCGGCGTCTATGTTCACTTCCGACATGTCGTTGACAATTACCGCGGCACGCCGCCCGGACCTGTTGTTGAGCACATTGTTCAGGAGAGTCGTCTTCCCTGCCCCCAGAAAACCGGAAAGAACGGTGACGGGCAGGCGGTTGTCCTGGTTGGGCATGGGTGGCTCCTCTGGCTGATGCTTGGTATGTAATATCATAACATAACAGCAGCGCAAGTTTGTACACCCACATTCCCATGACGAACCGCGAAGCGCTTAGAGCGCGGCCTCGGACAAGGAGAGGTCGCGCCTTTTCCTGCGGACGACTGTGGGGAGCACCATGCAGATCAAGGATGGGCGCATGTGAATTGGCCGGAACCGTGCAGTGAAATCCGACGACGATCTATGGAAGAGCCTGACGGTTCAGCCCTGTTCCGGTGGCAGGACACCTTTCTTCAGGATCACATTGCCATAGAAACGGCGCTCGCCCGTCTGGATCACTGCGAATGCCTCGCGGGCGCGGTCATAAAAGGCGAAACGCTCCAGTGGCCGGATCTCAGCGGGATTGTCGGCGATCTTGTTGATCACCGCCTGAAATTCAGCAACCACCGGCGGGATACCATCGGGGTCATCGACCATCTGCATGGTAATGGCCGGATCATCGACAAAGGAATCGAGCGGCATCACACTCAACACGGCCTTGAGCACGCGCGTCGCGTCAATGCCGTCCAGCCGCACGAATTCGCGTGCGCTGGCCTCACCAGGGAAATTTGCATCCGCGATGACGATCTCGTCGCCATGGCCCATGGCGCGCAGGATACGCAGGAGTTCAGGTGATAGAATGGGGTCGATACCACGCAGCATGAGGTTCCTCCAGAAAGATGCATCGGTGCGCCTATGGTGATCCTTAGATCGTCACGCCGCCATCGACGAGCATAGCCTGCCCGGTGACAAAACGGCTTTCATCCGAAAGGAGATACAAAATCATCGGAGTCATGTCGTTGACCGTGGCGAGCCGCCCCATGGGCTGGCGCGCGATGAAATCTTTCTCTGCCTGTACCGGATCGGCGGCCGAGGCGATGCGGCCGCGCAGCGAGGGCGTGTCGACCGTGCCGGGACAAAGCGCATTGCAGCGCACACCCTGTGTCACGAAGTCGGCGGCGATCGACTTGGTCAGTCCGATCACGGCTGCCTTGGTCGCGCCATAGACCGCCCGGTTGACGAAGCCTTTGATGGAAGAGGCCATCGAGGCCATGTTGAGAACGGAGACGCTGCCCGCCTCTCCCGCCCGCTCCAGCATGCCGGGCAGGAAAGCCTGCGTCATTCGATACATGGAGGTCACGTTGAGATCCATGCTGAACGCCCAGTCCTCCTCCGAAACGTCGAGAATGGTGCCGTGATGAACGAAGCCCGCACAATTGAAGAGCCCGTCGAGCGGACCGATCTTGTCGGCCAGCGCATCGATTGCACCGCGCTCGCGCACATCCAGCCTGTGGGTCCGGATCGCGGGGTTCTCCGTGGCCAGCGATGCCAGCCCTTCCTCATTGATATCAACGGCGGTTACCGTCGCGCCTTCCGCCGCGCAGGCCAGAGCGCTGGCCCGTCCGATGCCCTGTGCCGCTGCCGATATCAATATCCGCTTTTCCTGAAGTCGCATTCTGTCTCCCCTCCCTGATCAGACCCCGGTGCGGGCCGTGGTTCTTCATACAATCAGTCTTTTGACATGGATCAAATGGGCCAGACCCCGAAAATCGCGAAATGGCAAACATCGGGAGAAGCATTGCCGACGCAAAACACATTCAACAGGGAAAGTCGGGAGCTACGTTTTTTGTTGCCGCCCGGTCATCGCGCTGTAACAATGCAGGAATAACGCCTGCGATCTCAACGCAGAAATCAGGGGAGTGCTTTCCATGACATTGATCAAACGCCGCAACTTCATCAAGGGCGCTGCCTCGATGGCCGGCCTTTCGCTTGCCGTGCCGTTCATTTCGCGCAGCTATGCGCAGGGTTCTTCCGGCTCGGTGAACATCTTTGCCTGGGCCGGTTATCTGAACGACGAGATGCTCGCGGCTTTCGAAAAAGAGACCGGCATCAAGGCAAACTACACGCCCTACGGCACCAATGACGAGCTCTTGAACCAGCTTCGCGCCAACAATGGCGGCGGGTTCGACATCATCTGGCCGACGGTCGACCGCGTGCCCAACTATGTCGAGTTCGAGCTCGTGCAGCCCATCGACGAGAGCAAGGTCAATGTCGACAACTGCCTGCCGAGCGCCTGGACGAACTCCGCCAATCTTGGCGCGGTGATCGACGGCAAGCGCTATCAGGTGCCCACCGACTGGGGCACGGAAGCCGTTTCCTTCGACAAGGATCAGGCGCCGCTCGAATATGGCACCGCATCCTATGGCGACATCTGGAAGCCGGAAATGAAGAGCAAGGCCACCGTGCGCGGCCATTCGGGTCTCGTTGGCCTGGGCCTCTGGCTCGAAGGCGAGGGCAAGCTGCCCATGCCGATGGCGGATGCCTTCAAGTCCGAAGAGAACATGGTCAAGATCTATGACGTGATCCTCGAGGAAGCGATTGCCCGCAAGGCCAACATCGCGCAGTTCTGGTCCAACGAGAACGAGGCGCAGGGTGCCTTCCGCGTCAATGGCTGCGCCATCGGCCAGACCTGGGATTCAACCGCTGCAGCACTCGCCAAGGAAGGCCTCCCCATCGGTTTCATCGCGCCGAAGGAAGGCGCGCTGGCATGGATGGAAGGTGTCGCGATCCCGAAGGGTGCCGAAAACCTCGATCAGGCTTATGCCTTCATCAACTGGTTCCTGACGCCGGAAGCCGGCGCCATGTACACCAACGCGACCTCGATCAACTCCACCGCCGTGGGTGCCGCCGACATGACGTCCGACGATGCCAAGGCCTTCTTCGCCGCCGCCTATCCGGGCGATGCGCTGGAGAAACTCTGGTGGTGGCCGATCCAGGAAAGCTGGTTCGTTGCCAAGCGCAACGAATATCAGGACCGCTTCCTTTCGGCCTGAGGCGCGCTAAACAACAGATGATGGCGTTTGCCCCTCATCCGCCTGCCGGCACCTTCTCCCCGCCTACGGGGAGAAGGAAGAAGTGGAAACCTCTATGCCCCCTTCTCCCCGCGAGCGGGGAGAAGGTGAGGATGAGGGGCGGGCGCCGATCTTTGCATGGAAATGCAGGCGAGCCGCAGCGACCTGCGCGCTACCAAACATCGGGAAACATTGGAGGCCCATGTCACATTCCGTAGAGCTCGATCATGTCGGCGTTACATTCGGCACCACCCGTGCCGTGGACGATGTCTCCTTCACGGTTGAAGGTGGGGAATTCTTCTCCATTCTCGGGCCATCCGGCTGCGGCAAGACCACGCTTCTGCGCGTCATCGCCGGTTTCCTGAACCCGACCGAAGGCCGCATCCTGATCGGCGAAAAGGACATGACACCGCTCGGTCCCAACCAGCGCCCCACGGCGATGATCTTCCAGTCGCTTGCGCTCTTCCCGCTGATGCCCGTGTGGGAAAACATCGCCTTCGGGCTTGAGGCGCGTGGCGTCTCCAAGACCGAGCGCCGCAAGAAGGCCGACGAACTCCTGAAGTTGATCGCTCTGGATGGTTTTGGCGACCGCATGCCGGGCGAACTTTCCGGCGGCCAGCGCCAGCGCGTCGCCATTGCCCGCGCGCTCGCGGTCGAGCCGCAGGTGCTTCTGCTCGACGAACCCTTGTCCGCGCTCGATTTGAAGCTGCGCCAGCACATGCGCGCCGAGCTTCGCGCTCTTCAAAAGCGCACCGGCGTCACCTTCATCTACATCACGCACGACCAGTCCGAGGCGCTCGCCATGTCGGACCGCGTGGCGGTGATGAGCGCCGGCGTGGTGCAGCAGGTGGGCGCGCCACGCGAGCTTTACGACAATCCGGCCACACCCTTCGTCGCCACCTTCGTTGGCGAGACCAACGCGCTCTCCTGCACGGTCAAGGGCATCGACAACGGCATCGCCACGGTGGAAACCGCCCATGGCACGCTGACTGGCCGCGCCGGTGACGGCCTTTCGGGCGGCGTGGCGGCAAAGCTCTATGTGCGGCCTGAAGCGTTGAAGCCGAAAGGTGGTGTAAACCGCCTTGCCGCCACCATCGAGCGCATCGATTTCGAGGGCGCTTTTGCGCTCGCGCATGGCGTTGCCGAAGACGGCACACCGCTGGTGGCCTCCATCGCCAGCACCGAGCTCGCCACGGCTCCCGCCATCGGCGAAAAATCCGGCTTCGGCTTTGAAAGCGCGAATGCGGTGGTGCTGCCCGATGTCTGATCTGTATCGACGTTTCGGCGGCGGGCTTGGCACGCTGTTTCTGGCGCTGGTCGGCGCATGGCTTGCCGGCATGGTGCTCGCGCCCAATGTCATGATGATCGACTATGCGCTGCGGCCCAATCTTCCGCCGTCGCAGCTTGGCGGGCCGAACGATGTCTATTCGCTCGACAACATTCTCTATCTCGCCAATGAGGGCGTTCACCGCGCGATCTTTTTCAAGACCGTGTGGGCGAGCGCGCTTGTCGCCTTCATCACCTTTCTGGTGTGCTATCCCATGGCGTTCTGGCTTGCCCAGCACGCGACGGTGAACCAGACGGCGGTGGTGCTTCTGGCCCTCACCATACCGTTCTGGATCAACGAGGTCTTGCGCACGCTCGCTTGGTATATCCTGCTCGCGTTTCGCGGCCCGCTGAATGCCTTCCTGCTTTCGCTCGGCGTCATCGACGAACCGGTGCGCTGGTATGGCGATGGCGGTGTTCTGGCCGGCATGACCTATGCCTACATCCTGTTCATGCTGTTCCCGATCTACAACGCCATTGAATCGCTCGACAAATCGCAGATCGAGGCCGCGCGCGACCTCGGCGCCTCCACCTGGCGCATTCACTGGCGGGTGGTCATCCCGCACGCCAAGGCGGGCATCGCCACGGGCTGCGTCTTCACCTTCATGCTCGCCGCCGGCAGCTATGTGGCCCCTGCCCTTCTCGGCGCACCGGGCAGCCGCTGGTTCACCGAAATCATCTACAACTGGTTCTTCGAGGGCGGCGACTGGAACCGCGGCGCTGCCTACGCGCTGGTTCTTCTGGTTCTGTGCCTTGCAGTGGTGCTCGTCACGCTGCGCATTGCCCGCGTGAGCCTGACGGAGGTGGCTAAATGAGTGCCGCCGACCGCATCGCACGCGCCCTGTTCGGCTTCTACATGGTGGCGTTCTTTCTTTATCTCTTCGCGCCGCTCGCCATCATGGGCATCGCCACGTTCAACACCAGCCGCTTCCCCACGGTAACGCCGTGGCGCGGCACGACGCTGCAATGGTTCGACGCGCTGTGGAGCGATGGCGGCATGTGGCAGTCGCTCTGGACCTCCTTCGTCGTCGCCTTCTTCGTGGTCATCACCGTCCTGCCCATCGGCACGGCGGCGGCTCTCGTTCTCACCAGCCTGCATGCGCGCGCCCGCAGCTTCATGTATGCGGTCATGGTGTCGCCGCTGCTCACGCCCGGCGTGGTCATCGGCATCGCCACGCTGGTCCTGTGGCGGCAGCTTGGCGTTGGCGGCGGTGTGTTCCTGATCGTGGTCGCGCAGGCAAGCTTCATCATCTGCTATGTGATGCTGATGATCACGGCGCGCCTCCAGCGCTTCGATCCCACACAGGAAGAAGCGGCCCTTGGCCTTGGCGCATCGAAATTCATGGTCTTTCGCCGCGTGCTTCTGCCCTTTCTGAAACCGGCGCTCATCGCTGCCGGCTTTCTTGCCGTTCTCCAGTCCATCGAAAACTACAACACCACGCTCTTCGTGCGCGGGTTCGACACGCCGCTCACGGTCTACATCGCCACCAAGGTGCGCACGGGGCTGACGCCCGCCGTCAACGCGCTGGCGCTTATCATGATCGCGATCACCGTGTTCGGCGCCATCGCCTATGAGATTGCCCGCAGGCGCGGCGCGGCGCGGATGGCCGTCGACTGAGGACTGCGTCTACCGGTCGATCCGTGTCGACAGGACGATCGAGCTCATCGTCCGGTCGACGCCCTTCAGCGCGCCGATCGTGTCGATCACCGTGTCGAGTTCGGCCACCGAAGGCGCTTCGACGATGATGATCATGTCGAACGACCCGCTCACCGAGTGAACCGTGCGCACGGCGCTCATCTTCTCCATCGCCGTAATCACATCGCCGGAAAGCTTTGGCGACACCGTCACGAGAAGATGCGCGCGGATTTGTGCTGCATCATATTCGCCCGAAAGCCGCACCATATAGCCGGCAATCGTTCCGCTGCGCTCAAGCCGCTCCAGCCGGCTCTGCGCGGTGGAGCGCGAGACGCCCAGCCGCCGGGCAATCTCCGACACAGGCATGCGCGCATTCTCACGCAAGAGCGCAATCACCGACCGGTCTGCGTCTGATGTCGTCATATTGCTCATTCCATTCGTCGATATGCATAAAATCGTGAGTGAAATTACCCGGATTGATACTTCGATTCAACGTCGATCAAAGCCAGACTGGACAAACATCCAGGCAGAATCGCCAGATAAATTCGAAAGGGAGCGGGATGAAAGAAATCGTTGTCACCGGAGCCGGGCGCATTGGGGCCGCCATCGCAGACATGCTGGTCGCCTCGGGCGATTACACGGTCACCGTCGCCGACCGATCGGCGGAACAGCTCGCTGGCCTCTCTTCTCACAAGCAGATTTCCGGCGTGGAAGTCGACCTTTCAGACACGAAGGCGCTGGCTGCCGTGCTCAAGGGCAAGTTCGCCCTGTTGAACGCAGCCCCCTACAATCTGACCGTACCGATCGCCGAGGCGGCTGCCGAGGCCGGCGTTCACTATCTCGACCTGACCGAGGATGTGAAAAGCACGCGCCGCGTGAAGGAAATCGCCGCCTCTGCAGGCACGGCCTTCATCCCGCAATGCGGGCTTGCGCCGGGCTTCATCACCATCGCCGCCAATTCGCTCGCCAAGCGTTTTGACACGCTCAACGATGTGCGCATGCGCGTCGGCGCGCTGCCGCAGTTTCCGGCCAATGCGCTCAACTACAATCTCACCTGGTCGCCTGAAGGCGTTATCAACGAGTATTGTGAGCCCTGCGAAGCCATTGTCGATGGCGAGATGAAGGAAGTCGCGCCGCTTGAGGGGCATGAGGAGTTCTCGCTCGATGGCGTGCGCTACGAGGCGTTCAACACCTCCGGCGGGCTCGGCTCCATCTGCGAATCGCTCAAAGGTCGCGTGCGCAATCTCAACTACCGCACGATCCGCTATCCGGGTCATGCCTCGATTATGAAGATGCTCTTGAACGATCTGCGCCTGAGCGAACGCCGCGATCTTCTGAAAGAGATTTTCGAACACGCGCTGCCCACCACCATGCAGGATGTGGTGGTGATCTTCGTCACCATCACCGGACTGAAGAACGGCCGGCTGGTGCAGGAAAGCTATGCCAACAGCGTGTTTGCCGATCCGGCCGGCCCGAATGCGCGCAGCGCAATCCAGAAAACGACCGCCGCCGGCATCTGCACCGTGCTCGACCTGCTCGCCAACGGCAAGCTTCCGTCCAAGGGCTTTGTCCAGCAGGAAGACATCGCGCTTGAGGATTTTCTGGCCAACCGTTTCGGCCGTACCTACCAGCCCCAGACCGGCCCGCAGGCACAGGCCGCTTGAGGCGAAACCGGCCAGCGCAGGATTTCCGTCGCTGGCCGTACCGTTTCGCCGCCATGTGACATTGCGCGCTTCGGCTTCGCTCCATAGGGTCGCGCAATGTCAAACGACCGGCCGCTTGTCGGCATCCTCTTGATGATCGGGTTTTGCGCGGTTGCCCCTCTGGGCGACTCGATCGCGAAACTGTTGGGCGAGACCATTCCGCTCTTCGAGCTCCTGGTTGTGCGTTTCGCCGCGCAGGTGGTGTTTCTCCTGCCGGTCGTGTGGTGGAGCGGCAAGTCGCTGCTTCTTTCTCCCCGCGTCATGCGGCTCACCGTGTTGCGCACGGCTCTCCACATTGCCGGCATCGGCGCGATGTTCATGTCGCTGCGCTATCTGCCGCTGGCCGATGCTGTCGCCATCGCCTTCGTCATGCCCTTCATCATGCTGGCCTTCGGCAAGTTCTTTCTGGGCGAGGATGTGGGCCCAAGGCGGCTTGCCGCCTGTTCGGTCGGCTTCGTCGGCACCATGCTGGTCGTTCAGCCAAGCTTCCTCACCGTCGGTGCGCCAGCCCTTCTGCCGCTGCTCGTGGCGGTCGCCTTCTCCGGCTACATGCTGGTGACGCGGCAGATCTCGCGCGATGCCGATCCCATCGCGCTTCAGGTGGTGAGCGGCATCTATGCCATGATCGGCTTCGGCGCGCTGGCTTTCGTCAATCTCGGGCTCGACCTGCCGCAATTGCGCATGGTGCAACCCGATCTGCGGGAAATGCTGCTGTTGGTCGCGTCCGGCTTCTTCGGCACGTTCGGCCATCTCCTGATGACATGGTCGCTGCGCTTTGCGCCTTCGGCCACCGTGGCGCCGATCCAGTATCTGGAGATCCCCTTCGCCACGGTCATTGGCTGGCTCGTCTTCCGCGATCTGCCCAATGGGCTGGCGGCCCTTGGCATCGCCATCACCATGGGTGCCGGGCTTTACATCGTGTTCCGTGAGCGGGCGCTGGCAAGGCCGGTCACCCCGGTTCAGCCAGCCCCCGATCCGCAAAGCGTGCAATAATGTTCTGAGCCGCCTCAGCCGGCCAGCGCCTCGCGGCTGGCAGTGAGGAAGATCTCCGCATTTCTCGAAAGCGACGGCCCCAGATAGCCGCCTTCCTGGATCAGCGCCGTGGGCAGTCCCAGAGCCGCGATCTCGCGTGCCATGGTGGCAAAGCCGTCGCCCGTGAGCTTCACCTCCGAGAGCGGATCGTCCGCCGCCATGTCGAGCCCAAGCGAAATCACCAGCGCCTCCGCGCCAAAGGCGGTGATGGCCGCAAGTCCCTCGCGGAAGCGGCCAAGGATCGTTTCCGTATCCGATCCGGGCTTCAGGCAGAGATTGAACGTCGCCCCCTCGCCTTCGCCCTCGCCGCGCTCGTCCTCATAGCCCAGATAATAGGTCGGATAGAGGTCGGGGTCCGTGTGCAGCGAGCAGACAAAAACATCCCCACGATCATAAAAAATGTCGAGCGTGCCATTGCCCGTATGCGTGTCGATGTCGAGCACCGCCACCTTGCCAAAGCGTTCGCGCAGGCTTTGCGCGGCGATGGCCGCATTGTTGAAGAGACAAAACCCGTTCGACGCGTTGGAAAGCGCATGGTGCCCCGGCGGGCGGCACAGGCCATAGACCATGCGTTCGCCTTCCTTCACGCGTTCGGCAGTCTCAAGCGCGGTCTGCGCCGACCAGTAGACGGCATCCCATGTGCCTTCCGTCAGCGGAACCGACGTGTCGGTCGCCCACCAGCCAAGCTGGCCGAAAACGGATGAGGAAGGCCGCCCCCGGCGCGGACCGGGATGGCAATTGGGGATCGGCTCCTGATCCGGCGCCTCCGCGCGCCAGCGCTGATAGGCGTCTTTCCAGAAATCCACATAGTCCGGATCGTGCACCGCCTTGATCGGCCCGTCGCCGAAATCGCGGGGTTTCTCGATGGGGAATTGGTTTTTGATCAGCATGTCGCGGATCAGGATCGCGCGTTCAGCCTGTTCAGGATGGGGCATATAGGCCCCGCGCCGGAAATAGCGCTCCGGCGTGTGCCGCAATTGGCGTTCGTCGAAAATGGCTTTCATTGTCGTCCTTCAATATCCGTTGGATCTGTCGACCACCGTTTTCGGTGTGTCTCCCGCCACCACGGCCTGTGCAGCGCGGGCAAGCTGTTCCGCCATCCGGTGCGGTGAGCAATCGCCCGCCTGATGCGGCGTCACGAGAATGCGTTCATCCGCCCAGAAGGGGTGTTCTTTGGGCAATGGCTCCACGTCGAAAACGTCGAGCGAGGCAGAGGCGATGCGTCCGCTGTCGAGCGCACGCAGAAGATCGGCCTCGACCAGATGTTCTCCCCGCCCAAGCTGAATGAGAGCGGCCCCCTCAGGCATCCGGTTGAAGAAATCGAGATCAAGCAGGCCGCGCGTCTCTCCCGTCAGCGGCAACACGTTGATGAGGATGGCAGCCTGCTCGGCAACCCGGAGCGCCGCCCCCTCAGCGCTTTCAAAGCGCACACCCGGCATCGTCTCCCTGGGTGTGGTGCGTGCCGCCGCAACGACCGGAAAGCCCAGCGCCGTCACCGCGCGGGCAATGGCGCGTCCCATCAGGCCGAAACCCAGAATGCCGACCGGTGTTTCACGCGGCGGCTTCATGGTCGAGGGGATGAGCCGCGCCCATTCGTGCTTTGTCTCATGCACGATATGGTGGCGCATGTTGCGGTGATGCCAGATCACATGCCATGCCGCGAAGCCTGCCAGCATGTCGCCCTGATCCGGGTCGCGCACGCGCGCCACCAGCGCGTCCTTTGGCAGGCTTGGGCAGTTGATGATGCTGTCGACACCCGCCGCAATGGAATGCGCAAGCCGCAGATTCGGATAAGGGTCAAACGCATCAGCCGCCGGCCTCCAGCTGAGGGCAAAACGGATTTCCTCCGGATTGTCGATTTCATGCGGATGGCGCAGCCGGATCATGCCTGCATGCGGTGCCAAGGCATGTCCGTAGAGTTCATGCAGGTCGTAGACCTCGCTCAGATACACGCCCTCGATCACTCGTCCGTCAGCCATGTGCAGCCTCGGTCTCGATGGGTTCCACCCCGCACCAGTCGGCGATGAAAAGTGCGATCGCCCCCGTCACCCGCTTGATGGAGGAAAGACTCACGCGCTCATCGAACCCGTGGATGTTCTCGGTTATCGGGCCATAGACGAGACACGGCATGCCTGCATAGATCACGAAGACCCGCGCATCGAGATAGCCCGGCGTCACGAAGCTTTTCAGTTCGCTCGCGGTCGCCGCGCGGTGCGCTTCGGCAAGCGCCTTTTCGGCGTCCGTGCCTTCTTCCAGCACGTAGCCGCGCGCGAAAAACCCGTTCCAGATCACCTCCGGCGGGCGATTGCCAAGAAAGGGATCGTCGGCCAGCTCACGCGCCAGATGCGCCTCGATCTGCGCTGCCCGGTCCTTCGGGTCGTCACCGGGATAAATGGCGATGCGGCAGGAGAGCTTGCACCAGGCCGCCACGGTCGACGCCCAGTCGCCACCCTCGATCTTGCCGACATTGAAATTGATCGGGTGATCGAGTTCCTCGAAATAGGGGTAACTCGCCTTTTCAGCGTTCCATTCCGCGGTCAGGCGTTTCAGGCTTTCGATCACGCGGAAGCTCGCCTCGATGGCGTTGGCGCCCGTGCCCGCCTCGCGCACATGCACCGGGTGGCCCGACACATTCACCTCGAACCACAAGACGCCCGTATTGGCGCGCACCAGCATTTCGTCTTCCGGCTCGGGGATGATGGCGGCCTCCGCCGTATAGCCTTCCACCAGACAGGCGAGTGCGCCATTGCCGGTGCATTCTTCCTCCACCACGCTCTGCACATGCACTTTCGCTGCCGGTTGCAGGCCGATGCGGCGCAGCGCGTCGAGTGCGAAAATGTTGGCGGCGATGCCAGCCTTCATGTCACCGCCCCCGCGCCCATAGAGCCAGTCGCCCTCGCGCTTTGGCTCATAGGGCGGCGAAACCTCCCACATGTCGTGCGGGCCTTCCGGCACCACATCCATATGACCGTTCAGGATCAGCGACCGGCCTTTCTCCATGCGCGGTGTGTGGGTGGCGATCACGTTCACCGCGTCGGAATAATCGACAGCAACGGGCGAAAAGCCCGGATGATCCTTGATCTTGTCTTCGTCAATATGGAAGGTTTCGACCGCATAGCCGCGCGCTTCGAGCGCCTTGTGAACGAATTCCTGTGCGGGCTTTTCCTTTCCGCGCAGCGAGGGAAAGCGGATCAGGTCTTCGGTAAAGTCGATCTGTTCCTCAAAGCCTTCCTCGACGGCTGCGAGGATTTTCTGTGCCAGTTGTTCGTCCAAATTGGTGGTTCCTGCGGATTAGTGTTGAGAGTGGTGAGCGATGGCGCGCGTCATCCCGCCCTCGCCCTTCGACAAGCTCAGAATGAGGGCTAACAGCGGATGCACGAGCGTTTGGATATGCGATACTACAGACACCAGCCTATCCATGCCCCTTCCCTCATCCTGAGCCTGTCGAAGGGCGAGGGAATGGGCACGCACAGCGCTGAAGTGAGCTCCAGTTGTCACCGCGTTACCCCGCCGCCGCCAGCTCCTTCTCGCGGCCGGGAATGGCCTCGATCAGGGTGCGCGTGTAATCGCTCTGAGGGTTGTTGAAGATGGCATGCGCCGGTCCCATCTCGACCACCCTGCCCTTCTGCATCACCGCGATGCGGTCGCAGATCTGGGCGGCGACCCGCAGATCGTGGGTGATGAAGATCAGCGCCAGATTGAGCCGCTCCTTCAGCTCCGCCAGCAAATCGAGCACCTGCGCCTGAATGGAAACGTCCAGCGCCGAAACCGCCTCATCGGCAATGATCACGCGCGGCTCCAGGGCCAATGCGCGGGCAATGCCGATGCGTTGGCGCTGCCCGCCGGAAAACTCGTGCGGATAACGGTCGATGGCGAGCGCATCGAGGTCCACCAGTTCCAGAAGTTTCACCGCGCGCGCATAGGCTTCCTGCTTGGAAACCCCGTGCGCCATCGGCCCTTCGGCGATAATGCGGCCAACCTTGGAGCGTGGATTGAGCGAGGCATAGGGATCCTGAAAGATCATCTGGATCGACTTGCGCGCCTCGCGCAGCGCCTCGCCGGAGAGCTGCGCCATGTCGTGTCCGGCGAGCTTCACCGTGCCGGAATCGGGCTGCATCAGCCGCACGAGGCAGCGCCCGACGCTCGATTTGCCGGAGCCGGATTCGCCGACAATGCCCAGCGTCTCGCCTTCGCTGAGCGTCAGGTTCACATCGTTGACCGCATGAACGATACGCGGCTTGGAAAAGAGCAGGCCGCCGCCGGTCACATAGGTCTTGTTGAGCCCTTCCACTTCGAGGATCGGCGTCTTTCCCACCGTCTCCTCGCTCGCCTCGGCGGCAAGCTTCGGGATCGCTGCGATCAGCTTCCGCGTGTACTCATGCTGCGGATTGTCCAACACCTCGTCGGCGGTGCCGGCCTCGACGATCTTGCCATATTGCATCACCGCCACGCGGTCGGCGATCTCGGCAACGACGCCGAAATCATGGGTGATGAACATCACCGCCATGCCGTGCTTTTCCTGCAGATTGCGGATCAGCTCCAGGATCTGCGCCTGCGTGGTCACGTCGAGCGCGGTGGTCGGCTCGTCGGCGATCAGCATGCGCGGTTCGAGCGCCAGCGCCATGGCGATCATCACGCGCTGCCGCTGGCCGCCCGACAGCTGGAACGGATAGGCGCGCGCCGCCTTTTCCGGCTCGGGAATGCCCACTTCCGTCAGGAGTTCGATGGCGCGCGCTGCGCGTTCCTTCGGTGTCAGCAGACCATGCGCCTCGAAAACTTCGGCAATCTGGTCTTCCACCCGCATCAGCGGGTTGAGCGCCGACATGGGCTCCTGAAAGATCATGGCGATCTTCTTGCCGCGCAGGTCCATCATCTCGGTTTCCGAGAGTTTTAGAAGATCCATGCCCTCGAAGAGGATTTCACCGCCCACCGGTCGCACCAGATCGGGCAGAAGCCCCATGGCCGCATTGGCCGACATGGATTTGCCGGAACCCGATTCTCCGACAATGCAGAGAATTTCACCGGCATGAAGATCATAGGAAACATCGTTGACGGCAAAGTCGCGGTCGGCACCCTCCGGCAGCGCGATCTTCAGGTTCCTGATTTTGAGAACGGGCTCTGTCATCGCGCCCTCCTATTTGCCGCGCCGCGCAAGGCGCGGGTTGAGCGCATCGTTCAGCCCTTCGCCGATCAGGTTCAGCGCCAGAACGGTGAGTAGAATGGCAACGCCGGGGAAGAAGGAAAGCCACCAGGCCTGCCGGATCACCGTTCGCGCCGCGCCGATCATGTAGCCCCACGACATGAGGTTGGGGTCGCCGAGCCCAAGGAAGGAGAGCGAGGATTCCAAAAGGATCGCCGTTGCCACCATCAGCGAGGCAAGCACGATGATGGGCGAGATCGTGTTGGGCAGAACCTGCCGCAGAATGATCGTCAGGCTCGTCTGGCCCGAAAGGATCGCCGCTTCCACATATTCACGCGAGCGCAGCGAAAGCACCTCGCCGCGCACGAGGCGGGCGACGGGCGGCCAGCTCACGATGGCGATTGCCGCAATGATCGATTCGATCGAGGGCTGGAAGATCGCCACCAGAACGATGGCGAGCGCAAAGCTCGGCACGGTCTGGAAGAACTCGGTAAAGCGCATCAGCGCGTCGTCCACCCAACCGCCGAAATAGCCGGCCAGCGCACCGATGGGGATGCCGATCAAAAGGGCGGCGACTGTCGAGACGAGACCGACCAGAAGCGAGACCTGCGCCCCATAGGCAAGGCCGGAGATCACGTCTCGGCCAAGCGCGTCGGTGCCCAGCGGATACTGATCCATGGAAAACGGCGGCAGGAAGGGCCGCTGCACCATGCGCCACGGCGATTGCGGAAAGATCAGCGGCGCAAGCAGCGCAACAAGAACCACGATGGCGAGGATCGCAAGGCCGATCACGGCGCCACGATTGCGGGAGAAGCGTTTCCAGAAATCAGCCATCATGCCACCCGGATTCTTGGGTCAACGAACCGATAGAGAATGTCGGTGATAAGGTTGAACAGGAGCACCATGGCGGCGGACACGAAGAACACGCCAAGAAGCAGATTGTAGTCGCGCTGGGCGAGCGCCTCGAACATCAGACGCCCGATGCCCGGCCACGCGAAAACGGTCTCCGTCAGCACCGCGCCGCCCACGAGCTGGCCCGCCTGAAGGCCGGCCAGCGTCACCACCGGCAGCATGGCATTGCGGAAAATGTGGCGGCGCTGGATGATGCCGGGTTTCAGCCCCTTGGCCCGCGCCGTCTTGACGAAATCGAGCTGGCTGACTTCGAGCATGGAGGCCCGCGTCATGCGCATATAGACCGCCATGAAGAAGAGGCCGAGCGTGGTGGCCGGCAGGATCAGATGCTGGCCGATGTCGAGCGCGCGGCGAAAGCCCGTGTAGTTCGCCCCCACCGTCTCATAGCCGAAACCCGGCAGCCAGTTGAAATAGACGGAGAACAGAAGCACCGCCATCAGTGCTGCCCAGTAAAGCGGCGTGGCGTAGAAGAGCAGCGCCAGGGTGGAGATCGCCGTGTCCGACCATTTGCCCACCCGCGCGGAGGCTAGAACACCGGCCAGCGTGCCGAGCAGCAGCGAGATGACGAAGGCCGTCATGGTCAGGAGCAGCGTGGCGGGCAGCCGGTCGAGGATCAGGTCGGCCACCGGCATTTGCTGGCGATAGGAAAAGCCGAGATCGAACTGCAGCACGCCCTTGAGGTAAATCCCGAGCTGGGTCAGCAGCGGTTTGTCCAGGCCGAATTGCTCGCGAAGCTGCGCGATGAACTTCGCGTCGGCGGCCCCCGCCTCGCCTGCCATCACCGCGGCGGGGTCGCCGGGCGCGGCATGGATCAGGAAGAAGTTGAGCGTCAGGATGGCAATCAGGATGATTGCCGCCTTGCCCAGTCGCATGAGTATGAAGCGTAGCATCGGGCCCCTGCAGGATCAGAACCAAGGCAGGGATGCGCGGGATATTTGCCCGCGCATCCGGGTCAGGCTGTTGGCCTATTTTTCGATATAGGCGTCCTTGAAGCCGTCATTCACGCCGATGGCCGTGGTGACGAGATCCTTCACATTGCAGCGATAGATGGTCGGGAAACCGAGTTCGAGCAGCCATGCCACCGGCACGTCATCCACCAGTTTCTGTTGCACTTCGGTGTAGAGCTTCTGGCGCTCTTCCGCCGTCACCGCCACCGCGGCCTTGGCAAAGAGATCGTCGACCTCCTTGTTGTCGTAGCCTTCCACATTGTTCCACTGCGAGCCCTTGGCAATGTTCGTGGAAATGTAGGTGCGGGCCACGCCCAGCGCCGGATCGCCATACTGGTAGAGATAGGTGAAGGCCATGTCGTAGTCCCACTCGGCCAGCTTCTGGTTCCAGCCGGCCACATCGGTGGAGACGATCTCGACATTGATGCCCACTTCACCGAGATTCTGCTTCACGGCCTCGGCCCAGCGCTGCCAGGTCTCGCCATAGGGCAGCGGCAGCAGGCGCACGGTCTCGCCGTCATAGCCCATCTCTTCGAGCAGGGCCTTCGCCTTCTCCGGGTCGTAGTCGTATGCGGTCACGTCGTCGGTGAAGAAGCGCGTCGACGAGGAAACCGGGCCTTTGGCAACCTTGCCGAGGCCGTTCCACAGCGCATCGCGGGCGAAATTGCGGTCCATGGCGTACATCACCGCCTGGCGGAAGCGCTTGTCGGCGGTCGGGCCTTCGCGATTGTTGAGCCACATCCACGAGAGCGGGCCGAAATATTCCCAGCCCTTGTCGGTCACGCAGGTGTTGTCCATCTCGGTGATCCGCTGGACGTCGAAATTCTCCACCGAGCCGCCGGGCAGGATGTCCACCACGCCCGTCTCATAGGCAACCGCGCGCGAAGCCGCATCCGGGATCACGTGCCAGTAGATCTCGTCGAGATAGGGTTTGCCGTCTTCATAATAATCCTCGAACTTGGTGAGCAGGATGTGCGAACCCTTCACCCATTCGGTGAACTTGAACGGACCGGTGCCGATCGGCGTGTTGTTGGCCGGATTGTTCTTGTAATCCGTGCCTTCATAGATGTGCTTGGGCACCATCGGCATCGTGCCGGCCTCGAAAATGCCGAGGAAGGGGCCGAAGGGCTGTTTCAGCTGGAAGACGACCGTGGTGTCGTCGGGCGCGGTGATGGAGTCCACGTGCTCCAGCGAGGTGCGCAGGCGCGCATGGGTCTCTCGCAGGAAGACATCGGCGGAAAACACCACGTCGGCAGAGGTGAACGGCTCGCCGTCATGCCATTTGACATTGTCATGCAGCTTGAACGTATAAGTCAGGCCGTCTTCCGAAACTTCCCAGGACTTTGCGAGCTGCGGCACGGGCTGCAGCTTCTCGTCGTAGCGCAGCAGGCTTTCATAGATCTGGCCCGCGACCATCTGTGTCGGGCCGTTCTGCACCAGACCCATCATCAGGCTTGGCGGTTCGGGCTGGATCACGACATTGGCGCGCCCGCCCGAGACGGGCTCTGCATGGAGCGCCGTCGACACCAGCATGGCGGCGGCAAGTGTGGTCAGTCGTTTCAGCATGGCTTTCGTTCCCCTTGTTGTTCGCCCGGCGAAAGATCGTTCTCCCTTGATCCTGCCGGACAATTGGCTTTGCTTCAGTTCGGTCTCACTCCACGAGATCGGGATAGTGCTTGATGGCGAGGCGCTGGAAGGCCTCCCATTGCGGGTCGGGCTTGTTGCCGGTGTGGTGGGTGTCCCAACCCTCATATTGGCGCGCCGTTTTCTCGGCCAGGTCCTCGGAAATGCGGATCTGCCTGCCGCCCGACGACATGATGGCGAGCTGCGCGCGGCAGGCACGCTCCATGTTGAACATCAGCGCGAAGGCCTCGCCCACCGTGCGCCCGCAGGTCAGAAGCCCGTGATTTCGCAGGATCATGACATTCCGGTCGCCGAGATCGGCCACAAGCCGCTCGCGCTCGCCCAGATCCAGCGCAATGCCCTCATAATCGTGGAAGGCGAGGCGGTTGTGAAACTGCAGCGACCACTGGTTCAGCGGCAGGATGCCCTCCTCCATGGAGGAAATGGCAACGCCCGCCACCGTGTGGGTGTGCAAAACGCAATGCACATCGGGCCGGGCGGCATGGACGGCGCTGTGGATGGTGAAGCCGGCCTTGTTGATCCCGGCGCCATGATTGTCGCGCAGGATGTCGCCATTGATATCGACGGTGACGAGGCTCGATGCCGTCACCTCGTCGAAGCGCAGACCGAACGGGTTGATCAGGAAGGCGTGTTCACCCTCCTCCGCCGGTGCGCGGGCCGAGATATGCGTGAAGATGCTGTCGTCCAGATGATAATGCGCGATCAGCCGATAGGCCGCTGCCAGTTCGACCCGTTCGCGCGGCTGACCGGCATCGGCAGAGGTCACCGGTTGGGATTGCACGTTCATCAACATCTCCCTTGCGCCAACCGTTTTTCCTGAAACGGTGCTCGTCTCATTTTGCGCAGCTCCCCTCAGAGCTGTCTGTTGAAAGACAGGCAAGCACAGCGCCGACGGACTGTCAATTGTCGACAATCGGCATTCTGACTGTCATAGTGGTTCGGCACCTGCTTTGTTGCGACGGTTGAATATGTGCCAGAGTGCTTGAGGGAATGGCTTGGGAACGATTCGGTGAGCGTGTTTTCGGAAGTGTCCACGATGGATCTGGTGACGCAGATCGCCCGGCAGATCACCGAGGCGATTGTCACGGGGCATCTGAAGCCTGGAGAACGGCTGACGGAACTTCAGCTGTCACGCCAGTTCGGCACCAGCCGCGCGCCTGTTCGCGAGGCGGCCAGGCTTCTGGAAAGCCAGGGTCTTGTCACCTTCTCCCCGCGCCGAGGTTTTTTCGTACGCACCTTCAGCGCCACCGAGATGCGCGACATCTACGAATTGCGCATTGGTCTTGAACTGCACGCGGCCAGTCTTGCGGTGGAGCGGGCAACCGACGCCGACATTGCGGCTTTGGAGACGCAACTCGGCCGCTTGTACGGCACCGCAGGTCAGGCTTCGATCGAGACACAGATTTTCGAGGATTTTGCTTTCCACCGCATGCTCTGCAAGGCAAGCGGGAATGCCCGTCTCCTGCGCGTCTATGACGAGCTGGCGACCGAAATGCGCGCCGGCATCACGCTGATCGGCAAGATCTATGACGATCCGCAGCGCATGGCAGAGACCCATGAGCCCATCATGCAGGCCGTGCGGAAGCGCGATGGCGAAGAGTTGCGCGGCGCGCTGAGCTATCACATTGCCGTGGCCCGGGATGCCGTGGTGGCGCTGTTCGAGGAACTGGAAAAGGGCGCCTGACTGCGCCCCTTTCCATGAGATCGCATCAATTCTGCGTCTTGGCGGCTTCGCCGATCATGCCGTTCAGTTTCTGGGCCAGAGCCTCGTCGGTCTGGGCTGTCTGGATGATCTGGTTGTACTCATCCACCGAGATCCCATCCGTCTGATCGACGGCCTGCTCCATCTGCTTGGTCGCTTCGACCTGCACCTGCTGTTTTTCATCGTCGGAAGGCGCCTGGCGGAAGCGCTCGGTATATTGCTCCTTCACGTCGCTGACCGCGAGAAAGGCGACCGTGAAGGCCTCCAGCTTCTGGTCGTCGAACGATTGGGTTTGCGCCTGCGGTGCCGGTGACGGCGAGGGAACGGCGTCCTGGGCCAGTGCCGGTGAAAGCATCGCCGCGCTGGCGCTTACGGCAACCGCGGTTGCGGCCATGCGCAATCTGTTGCGTAGTATCATGAGGAACTCCTTCCTTTCGGGTTTCGAAATGCCCGACCCCGGGTTCATCCCGGGTGCCACACTCATGATGAATGTGGCGAGAAGGGAGAAAGTGTCATCCGGCCACGATCAAATCGGATTGCCGGGAAAAACATATTATGACCGCGCACGAAAAACCCCGCCGAAGCGGGGTTTCTCTGTGGTTTATTCCCCGGCCGGTGCGGCCCGCGGATGGGCGCTCGGATGATCGTCTTCCTCTTCGTGCTCCAATGTCTCCTTCGAAATGAAGGTATAGAACATGGGAACCACGAACAGGGTGAACGAGGTGCCGATGATGAGACCGGTGAAGATGACCAGACCCATCGAATAGCGCGCCGCAGCACCCGCGCCTGCCGCCATGATCAGCGGCACGACGCCGAGCGCCATGGCAGCCGTGGTCATGAGGATCGGTCTCAGGCGCACCTTGGCCGAGGCAACAATCGCCTCGAAGCGCGACATGCCGTGCTCCTCGCGCTGCTGATTGGCGAACTCGACCATCAGGATGCCGTGCTTGGTGATCAGGCCTATGAGCGTGATCAGACCCACCTGAGTATAGATGTTCAGCGTCGACAGACCCAGATTGAGCGGCAGGATCGCGCCGAAGATCGATAGTGGCACCGTCATCATGATGATGAGCGGGTCACGGAAGCTCTCGAACTGTGCCGCGAGCACCAGATAGATCACCACCACGGCGAGCGTGAAGGCGATCAGGATCGTGTTGCCCTGCTCCACTTCAAGGCGCGACTGGCCCGAATACTCGATGAAAAAGCCATCGGGTATCGTGTTGCGGGCAATATCCTCGATCACGGCAAGGCCGTCGCCCGTCGAAACACCGGGCACCGGCAGGGCCGAGATCGTTGCCGAGTTCAACTGGTTGAACTGCTCGATCGCTGCCGCGGAAACATCCGTCGACACGGTGATGACCGCCGAAAGCGGCACCATCTCGCCCGTGGCACTGCGCACGAAGAAATCGCCCAGCCGTTCGGGATTCTCACGATATTCCTGCGGCACCTGCATGATGATGTCGTAGCTGTTCGAATCGCGATCGAACTGCGCGATGGAGCCGCTGCCGACAAGCAGGCTGAGTGTCGTGCCCACATCGGAGACAGGAAGATTGAGGGCTGCCGCCCGGTCCCGGTCCACTGTAACCACAACCTGCTGCGCGTTATAGGCGAGCGAGTTCTGGACCACGATGAATCGGCCGGAAGCCTGCGCTTCTTCCTTGATCTGCTCGGCCACTTCGAACACACGCGCCGACTGGCTGGTCGACTGGACGACGAGAGAGATAGGCAGGCCGCCACCTGCGCCGGGCAGCGAAGGCGGCGCGAAGACGAGCGCCTGGACACCGGCGACCTTGGAAAGCCGCGCCTGGATATCCTGCTGGATTTCCGATTGCGACCTTTCGCGATCGGCCCAGTCCTTGAAGGCCCAGAGCGCGATGCCCGAATTGGTCTGTCCGCCAAAGCCGACAATGGAGAAGTTCGCCTTCAGTTCCGGCAGGTCCTTTGTCAATTCACGCATCTGCGATGTGTAGAGCGTCGTGTAGTCGGTCGTCGCATAGGATGGCGCGGTGACGAGCGAGAAGAGCGCGCCCCCGTCTTCTTCCGGCGCCAGCTCACTCGACGTGTTCATGAACATGAACCCGGTGAGACCGAGCAGCACCAGTACCATCAACAGGGTGACCGGCCGGTATTTCAGCGATCCGCTCACCAGTCTTTCATACAGATTGGCAAGCCTCTCGAACGTCGTGTCGACGATCACCTGGAATCGGCTGTGATTGCCTGCCTTGAGGATGCGGGCCGACATCATCGGCGTGATGGTAAGCGCGACGACACCGGAAATCACCACGGCGCCGGCGAGCGTCATGGCGAATTCGCGGAAGAGCGAACCCGTCAATCCGCCTGTAAACGCCAGCGGCGCGAACACCGCTGCCAGCGTGATCGTCATCGCGACAACTGGGCCGGTGATTTCCTTCATGCCGACAAAGGCTGCCTTGCGCGGCGAAAGCCCTTCCTCGATGTGGCGGTGAATGTTCTCCACCACCACGATGGCATCATCCACCACGAGGCCGATCGCCAGAACCATGGCAAGCAGCGACAGAAGGTTGATCGAATAACCGAGCGCGAACAGGACGAAACAAACGCCGATCAGCGAAAGCGGGATCGTCACGATCGGCATCAGCACCGAGCGGAAGGAGCCAAGGAACAGAAGGATGATGACGATAACGATCAACACCGCTTCCATGATGGTCTTGAAGACCTCCTCGATGGAGGCGCTGATGGACTCGGTGGCGTCGTAAAGGACCTCGATGCTCATGCCCTCGGGCAGGCTCGACTGGATTTCCGGCAGTTCCGCGGTCACGGCGCCGGCCATGTCGAGCGGGTTTGCGCCCGGTGTCGGGAAAACACCGATGAACGTGCCCGGCTGACCGTTGAAGCTGACGACCATGTCGGTGCTCTCGGCAGCCAGCTCGATTTCGGCCACGTCGCGCAGCCGCACCACATCATCGCCCGTTGCCTTCAGCGGGAGAGCGCCAAAGGCTTCCGGGGTCTGAAGTGTGGATTCCATCGAGATCGCATAGGCGACATATTCGTTTTCCGTATTGCCGGGAGCGGCGAGGAAGTTTGACGCCTTGATGCCGGCCAGCGCTTCGGCTGCCGTCAGCCCGCGCGCGGCCAGCCGAACCGGGTCGATCCACACGCGCATGGAATAATTGGCCGCGCCGATGATTTCCACCTCGGCGACGCCAGGAATGGTCGACATGCGCGGACGAATGACGCGTTCGATATATTCGGTGAGCTGCTCGCTCGACATGTTCGGATTCTGCATCGCCAGATACATGGTGGCGAATTGCATGCCCGTGCCCTTGACGATGGTGGGGTCCTTGGCATCGGTGGGCAGTTCGCTGCGCACCTGCTGTACCTTCGACATGACCTCGGTCAAAGCCACGTCGGGGTCGGAACCCAGGCGCATCTGCACGCTCACGGAGCTGGCCGACGGCCGGCTCTGAGAGGTGACGTAATCGACATTCTCAGTGGTCGCCACGGCACGGGCAATGGGAGCCGTGATGAAACCCTGGATCAGATCGGCACTTGCACCGGGATAGACGGTCGTGACGGTGATGACCGTCTCCTCGACCTCCGGATACTGACGGACCTGCAGGTTGAAGAGACCCTGAAAGCCAAGCAGCAGGATCAGCAGGCCGAGGACGGTCGAAAGGACCGGCCTGCGGATAAAGATGTCGGAAAAACTCATTGGGCTGCCGCCTCTCCCGTCTCGGAATCATCGCCGGCCGGAGCCTGATCGGATTCAGACGCCATTGCGCCGTCGGGCGTGGACGTTGCCGGTGCACCGGGGTTGATCGTGTTGTCGATCGCGACAGGCGTGCCGTTCGAAAGCCGGTTCTGCCCGGCCGTCACGATGATGTCGCCTGGTTTGAGGCCAGAACGGATCTCGACCTGCCTGCCCGAGCGGCGGCCCACCTGAACGAACACCTGCCGTGCTTCCAGCTTCTCATCACCATCTTCGCCTTGCTCGGCGTTTTCAGGTTTGCGTGCAGCAAACACATAGTCGCCGTAAAGGCTGGTCACGACGGCTGTCTGCGGCAGCGAGATCACGCCGTCCTCTTCAGGCAGAATGACCTTCACCTGAACGAACTGGCCGGGGGTCAGCTTGCCGGAGGTGTTGTCGATGCGCGCCCGCACCGAGACAAGGCGGCTCGACGGATCGACTTTCGGATCGATACCGGTGATCTCGCCTTCAAACTCTTCGCTGTCATTGTTGAGCGAAAGGCGCACGGGCTGGCCGATCTTCAGATTGCCGAGCTGTTGTTCGGGAACGGTGAAGTCGGCGCGCATGGTTTCGATGTCCTGCAGCGTGGCGACGATCGTTCCCGGCGAGAGATATTGGCCCTTGTCGACGCGCGGAATGCCGATCGTGCCGGAGAAGGGCGCGCGCAGCTGGCGCTGCTGCAACACCGCTTCTGCGCGCTGCACCTGGGCAGCGGAGGCCTGTGCGGCCGCTTCCGCATTGTCGAGCGACACGCCCGAGCTCACGCCGCGGTTGCGCAGTTCGCGCGCACGATCGAGGGATTGCTGGTCGAGGGCGGCCTGGGTGCGCGATGCGCTGAGGTCGGCCTGCTGGATGTTGTCTTCCAGCTGAAGCAACACGTCGCCGGCATTGATCTGCTGGTTGGCCTCGAAGCGCACATCGGTGACGATGCCGGTGGTCTCCACTGTCAGATCCACACCCTGATTGGCGTTGACCGTGCCGATGGCCTCAATCGACGGGGTCCATTTCCCCTCCTCCGCCTCGACGGTCGAAACAGTGACGGTGGGAACCGGCATGTTGGCGAAGAATTGCTGGATCGCCTGATCGCGAAACATGTTGAAGCCGATTATGCCGCCCGCAACGATTGCGAGCAGGACAATGGCAATGAGAAGACGCTTGATCATGTCGTCAGACCCCGGAGGCGTTCAAATTTATATCGATTAACTTACATAAGAGTGGCGCAGATAGCGATGCTGATGCCTTCGGACAAGGTGCATCTCTATCGTGGCTTGCCAAATGTTGGCGCTCTACTGTACCGTCTGGACGGTATTGTCAAGGTTCAGGATGTCAGGAATGGTGAGGCAGAGTACCGGCGCGCGGGAGAAAATCCTCGCAGCAGCGGCCGAGATTGTCCGCGAGGCAGGTGCCGCAAGCATGTCGCTGGATGCGGTGGCCGCGCGTGCGGGGGTCTCCAAAGGGGGGCTGCTCTATCACTTTTCCAGCAAGGCGAAGCTGTTCGAGGCGCTGGTCGAGGGCTTCATCTGTGAAGAGTATGAGAAATTCGAACAGCGCAAACAGGCGCATGAAAAGAGCCCAAACGGCATTGTGCAGGCCTATATCGACCTGTTTGTCGAAGAGCGAAACAAGTGTCAGCCGCCGCCCTCCGGCCTGCTCGCCGCTCTGGCCGAGAACCCGGATTTCCTCAAGCCGGTGCAGACATACGAACGCGAGGTGCTGGACCAGATGAAGACCGGTGCAAGCGATCCGTCCCTTGCCGTCATCGCTCTTCTGGTGGTGCACGGGGTACGCGCCATGGAACTCTTGTCCATCAACGTGGTGGACAGCCAGGAAATGTCCGACATGCTGAGCGCACTGCGCGGTCTCTTGGAAGCTGGCACTTCGAAGACCGGATGAATGGGCTTATGCGGACTGGCGCGCGCCGATGGCCGCCCGGGTGCCGTGGCCGCGATCGGTGAAGCGCGGAACCGGTTCCTGCAGACATTGCAATGCGTCCGGTTTTTCGCCGGCTATCCTGCGGATCAGCAATTTTCCAAGCGTTTCGCCGGCTTCGGAGATGTCTTCGTAGACGGCATCAATGCGCGGGCGGACTTCATCGTAGAGCAGCGAGGTCTGCTTGACGACCAGATCGAAATCCTTGCCCACGGTCAGGCCCTGATCGCTCAGGGCGGCCATGATCGACAGGGCCGAAACTTCGCCGGCACACACCATGCCGTCTGGCGGGTCCGGCTGCCGCAGCCGCCAGGTCAGCCATGCGTATAAGTCGGCTGCGTCACTGTCGAGATTGACATCCCCCGGCAATTCCGACGCGACCCCGGCTCTTTCCACCGCCTCCTGAAATCCGTCAAGCAGATGACGACGGAACATGAAACGGTCCGGCGGCAGGATCAGCGCCAGCCGCCGCCGCCCCTTCGAGACAAGACGTTCGACTGCCATCCGCGCGAAGGCCGCATTGTCATAGTCGACAAAGGCGTGCTCGATCCCGAGATCCGTGCGACCATGAGAGACGAAAGGAAAATCGTTCTCCATCAGCAGCTTCACGCGCGGATCCTTTGGTTCGGTTCTTGAAAAGACGACCCCGTCGGCCATGCGGTTGCGCAGGATGTATTCGATCGGGTCCAGCGTTGGTGCTTCAGCGAAATGCGGGGTGATTACCAGATGATATTGCGTGTCGCGCAACGCGCGCGTCAGGCCGCTGATCATCGAGGTGCTGAAGCCCAGCAATTCGTCATGCGGATCGAGCACGAAGCTGATCACATTCGTGCGGCCGGTGCGCAGGTGACGCGCGGCCCGGTCCGGCTGATAACCGATCTCATGCGCGACGCGTTGAACACGCTGCCGGGTCTCGAGCGCGATCTGCGGCGCGTCGAGCAATGCGCGCGAAACGGTGGTGACGGCAAGGCCGGTCAACTCTGCAATTGTACGCAATGTGGGGCGGTCCGATCGGCGCGCCATGTCATCTCCTCCCGGTTGCCGTTGAACGGCTCTGCATGGCGCCGGATTCGCCAAAAACCGTCATTTCAATCGATATAAATTTACCCTTACAGATAGAGATACCGAAAGACGAGCAAAAATTCCCTTTGGTTTTCAATGTTTTATCTCCTCCCTTCAATCAGGCAAGAATCTGATTGACCTCCATGGGATTTATAACGTTATAAATAGATAGATCGCAAAGGAGCAAGCGATCCTATTGGGAGGATTATCATGACCATTCGCAAATTCGCCGCGCTTGCGGCGGGAACAGCCCTTCTTACCCTCGCAGCCGGCAGCAATGCCATGGCCGAAGACAGCGTTGAGGTGTTGCATTGGTGGACGTCCGGCGGTGAGGCTGCCGCGCTCAACGTTCTCAAGGAAGATCTGGAATCCAAGGGCGTCACCTGGCAGGACATGCCGGTGGCCGGTGGTGGCGGTGAGGCGGCCATGACGGCACTTCGCGCCCGCGTCACGGCAGGCAATGCGCCGACCGCCGTTCAGATGCTCGGCTTCGACATCGTTGACTGGGCCGAGCAGGACGTCGTTGCCAATCTCAACGATGTCGCCGAGGAAGAAGGCTGGGCCGATGTCGTGCCGGCAGCCCTGCAGAACTTCTCCAAATATGACGGCAACTGGATCGCCTCGCCAGTGAATGTGCACTCCACCAACTGGGTGTGGATCAACAAGGCCGCGCTCGATGCCGCTGGCGGCAAGGCGCCGGAGAGCTGGGAAGAGCTCGTCGCCGTTCTCGACAAGATGAAGGAAAACGGCATCACGCCGCTCGCCCATGGCGGTCAGCCCTGGCAGGACGCCACGGTGTTCGAGGCGGTCGTTCTCTCGCTCGGCAATGATTTCTACAAGGCCGCGCTGAACGATCTCGACCCCGAGGCGCTCGGCTCCGACAAGATGAAGGAAGCCTTCGACCGCATGGCGAAGCTGCGCACCTACGTGGACGACAACTTCTCCGGCCGTGACTGGAACCTGGCCTCGGCCATGGTCATCGAGGGCACCGGCGGCATGCAGATGATGGGCGACTGGGCCAAGGGCGAGTTCCTCAAGGCCGGCAAGAAGCCGGGCGAGGATTTCGTCTGCATCCGCTTCCCCGGAACGCAGGGCTCCGTGACCTTCAACTCCGACCAGTTCGTCATGTTCCAGGTGGGCGAAGACAAGCAGAAGGCTCAGAAGCTGATGGCTTCCGCTGTCATGAACCCCGAGTTCCAGTCCGCCTTCAATGTGGTCAAGGGCTCGGTTCCGGCCCGTACTGACGTGCCGAACGACGCGTTCGACGATTGCGGCAAGAAGGGCATGGCCGATCTTGCTGAAGCCAATGCGGGCGGTGGCCTGTTCGGCTCCATGGCCCATGGCCACGGCGCACCGGCTGCCGTGAAGAATGCGGTGAACGACGTTGTGACCCAGCATTTCAATGGCGAGCTGACGTCCGAAGAGGCCGTCGAAGAGCTTCAGAACGCCGTCGCTGCCGCGCAGTAAAAGCGGAGTGAGTGCCCGGTTCGGACTTTCCGAGCCGGGCTGATCGCTCTGGCGCATCATCGTGATCCCCTCTGCCTATGAGCCGAGGGGAAGCGATGAGCCACACCGTTGAAAACGGAAAATCAGCATGAACCGGAATCGCCTGCAGGAGATCATCCCGCGCCTGGTGCTCAGTCCGAGCATGGCGCTGATTGTGATCTTCGTCTACGCCTTCATCCTCTACACGCTTTACCTGTCCATGACGGATTCGCGCATGCTGCCGTCCTACGGGTTTGTCGGGTTCGAGAATTACGCAAAATTGTGGGATCTGCGCCACTGGTGGCGCGCGCTCACCAATCTGGCAATCTTCGGTTCACTCTACATCATCATCTGTTCGGTGCTCGGCCTTTTCCTGGCGATCCTGCTCGACCAGAAGATCCGTGGCGAAGGCTTTCTGCGGCCCATCTATCTCTATCCGATGGCGCTCTCCTTCATCGTCACCGGCACGGCGTGGAAATGGTTTCTTGATCCCGGCATCGGGCTTGAAAACACCATGCATCAATGGGGATGGACCGGCTTCGAGTTTTCGTGGATCAAGGACCGCACGCTGGCGATCTACACGGTGGTCATCGCCGCCGTCTGGCAGTCTTCCGGCTTTGTCATGGCCATGTTTCTTGCCGGCCTTCGTGGCGTCGACAGCGAGATCATCAAGGCCGCGCAGATGGATGGCGCCTCCAATGTCACCATCTATCGCCGCATCATCATTCCCATGATGCGCCCGGTCTTCCTGTCCGCGTTCGTGGTGCTCGCGCATCTGGCGATCAAGTCCTACGACCTCGTCATCGCGCTCACCGGCGGTGGGCCCGGACAGGCCACCGAACTGCCGGCCACCTTCATGTATTCCTATACATTCACCCGCAATCAGATGGGCATCGGCGCATCGTCGGCCATCATCATGCTGGTGATGATCTTCTCGATCATCATTCCCTATCTTTATTCCGAACTGAAGCCGGGGAGGCAAAGATGAGCGCCGAGAAAACCGCTGGCGTCAGCGGCAACAAGCTTGCCCGCGCCCTCCTCTATTCCGTCCTGATCGTCTTTGCGGTCTATTACCTTCTGCCGCTCTACGTGATGCTGGTCAATTCGGTGAAGCCGCTCGACGAAATCCGCCAGGGCAACATGCTGGCCCTGCCCGATGTCTTCACCTTCGAGCCGTGGGCCAAGGCGTGGTCGAGCGCGCAGGTGGGCGTACAGCCAACGGGTCTGAAGCCCTATTTCTTCAACTCCATCCTCATGGTGGTGCCGGCGGTGGCCATCTCCACCATTCTGGGCGCGCTCAATGGTTACGTGCTCACCAAGTGGCGCTTCCGGGGCGATGACATCGTCTTCGGCCTCATTCTTCTGTCGTGCTTCATCCCGTTTCAGATCGCGCTCATTCCCGCAGCGCGCATCTTGGGGCTTCTGGGCATTGCCGGCACGACACAGGGGCTGGTCTTGATCCACGTGGTTTATGGCCTCGGCTTCACCACGCTGTTCTTCCGCAATTACTATGCGGCCTTCCCCACGGAGCTGATCCGTGCGGCGCAGATTGATGGCGCCGGTTTCTTCCAGATTTTCCGGCGCATACTGCTGCCCTCCTCCGCGCCCATCATCGTGGTCACGGTCATCTGGCAGTTCACCAATATCTGGAACGACTTCCTGTTCGGTGTCTCCTTCGGCGATTTCGATTCCCAGCCGATGACGGTTGCGCTCAACAATCTCGTGTCCTCGTCGGGCGGCGTGAAGGAATACAATGTCCATTTCGCCGGCGCGATCCTCGCCGCCCTGCCCACCCTGATCGTCTACGTCGTCTCCGGACGCTATTTCGTGCGCGGCCTCATGGCCGGCGCCGTCAAAGGATAAGCCCATGGCCTTTCTCAAGATCGACAATCTCAGAAAATCCTTCGGCAAGGTGGATGTCCTGAAGGGCATCGACCTCGAAATCGAAGAGGGCGGGTTCCTGGTGCTCGTCGGCCCGTCCGGCTGCGGCAAGTCGACCCTGCTCAACACGATCGCCGGGCTGGAGCCCATCACCAGCGGTTCGATCAGCATCAATGGCAAGGTGGTCAACGATCTGCACCCCTCGCAGCGCGACATCGCCATGGTGTTCCAGTCCTATGCGCTTTATCCAAACATGACGGTGGCCGAGAATATCGGTTTCGGCATGGAGATCCGCGGCGTCGCCAAATCCGAGCGCGACGCGGCGATTGCCAAGGTTGCCGAAACGCTGCAGATCGGTGCGCTGCTCGACCGGAAGCCGAGCCAGCTTTCCGGCGGTCAGCGCCAGCGTGTCGCCATGGGTCGGGCGCTCGTGCGCGATCCGATGGTGTTCCTGTTCGACGAACCGCTCTCCAATCTCGATGCCAAGCTGCGCGTCGATATGCGCACCGAGATCAAGCGCCTGCATCAGCGGATGGGCACCACCATCGTCTACGTCACACATGACCAGATCGAGGCGATGACGCTGGCCACCAAGATCGCGGTTCTGAAGGACGGCGTTCTCCAGCAGTTCGGCACGCCGGCGGAAATCTACAACCGGCCCAACAATCTCTTCGTGGCCGATTTCATGGGTTCGCCTTCCATGAACCTCATCCCGGCAAAGGTGAAAGCCGATGGCAGCGATGTCGCCATTATCATGGAGCGTGAGGATGGCGCGCCCCTCACCCTGCCCATGGCGGGAATGAATGGCGCGCTTGCAAGTCGCAATGGCAAGGAGGTCGTGTTCGGCATCCGGCCCGAAGCGCTGACCGACCCCGACAGTGCCGACCGCAATGCCAGCCGCATCAGCGAGCTTGATTGCGAGATCGAGGTGATCGAGCCCGCCGGTTCCGACACATTCGCGGTCACCCGGCTCGGCGGGCGCGAGATCGTCGCCCGCCTGCGCGCCGATGCGCCCATCTCCGCCGGCCAGACCGCCCGCCTCGCCTTCAATCTCGACAAGGCGGTGCTGTTCGATCCGCAGACGCAAGAGCGGATCGGATAGATTTGACAGGCCTTGTCGGAAACTGGTCTCTTTGACCGTCCTGCAGATAGGCTTTGCAAATCAGGCTGCAGGAGAGAACCGCCGTGTCGGAGCAATCAAAAGTAAAAGGCCCCGCTTCCTACTTCCCGTCTATCGAAAAGACCTATGGGCAGCCAATCGATCATTGGCTGTCCATCATCGATGGAATGGTCGGCAAGAAACATATGGAGATGGTGGCGGAGCTCAAATCGGAGCATGCCCTCGGCCACGGCCATGCCAATGCGCTTGTCGCCTACCACCGGGTAAAGAGCGGGGCCTGACCCTACCCCTTCACCGCCCCGGCCATCATCGTGCCGCTGATCTTGCGATACATGAAAAGCCCGAGCAGCATGGGCGGCAGGGCGCCCACCATCATCACCGCCGCGGCCACGCCCCATTGAACGCCGCCACCCGACGCGGCGAAAAAGAACGATGCGCCGACCGTCACCGGAACCGCCTTCGAGGTGGTCAGCATCAGGCCGAACAGGAATTCGTTCCACGCGGTGATGAAACCGAAGATCATGCTCGTCACAAGGGCCGGCCGGCAGACCGGGCCGACGATCTTGAACAAAATGCCTGTGCGGCTCACCCCGTCGATCATCGCCGCCTCGTCCAGCTCGAACGGCACGTCCGAAATGGCGTTGACGAGAATGATCAGCACCAGCGGAATGTTGACGATGGTCATCACCAGCCCCAGGCCCAACCGCGTGTCGAGCAGGCCCATGAACTGGAACATCATGTAGATGGGTATGGCGAAGATGACGAGCGGCACGGCGCGCAGATTCACGATCAGCGGCAGAAGCGTCTTTTCGCCGAACCGCCCGCGCACGATCGCATAGGCCGCCGGCAGCGCCAGCGCCACGGCCAGAAGCGTGCCCATGGCCGCCACGGCAAAGCTGTTTGCGAGGTATAGGAAAATATTCAGGCGGTCGGAAACCGTCAGCACGGTCGCGTAGTTTTCCAGCGTCGGCGCGTTGATCCAAAGCCCCGGATTGGTGGAAATCTCGCGCGCGCTCTTGAACGAGGTCACAAGCGTGACGATCAGCGGAAAGTTCATGGCAAAGGCGGCAAGGGCAAACACGGCCCAGCGGATCGCGTTGAGCATCATCGTCTCCTGCGCCTTGCAAGGCGGTTGAGGCCGTAAAGCACGGCAAATGACGCGGCAAACAGGATCACCGACGCCGCCACCGCCTTGCCGATGGCTGCCTGTTTGAAGAAGGCTTCATAAATGTAGATCGACAGCGACGTGGTGGAGCCCCCTGCCCCGCTTCCCGTCAGCACATAGACATTGTCGAACACGCGGAACCCGTCGATGAAGCGGATCAGTAGTGCTGCCGCCAGCGTCGGCAGCATCAGGGGCAGTTCGATGCGCCAGAACCGGGCAAGGCCCATCACGCCGTCAATCGATGCCGCTTCTCGCAGCTCTTCCGGTATCGCCTGGTAGGCCATGTGAAAAAGCAGAAAGGCGAATGGCGTCCATTGCAGCGTTTCCACCACCGCCAGCGTCCAGAAGGCGGAGTTCGGTCCGAGAAAGGCCGGGCTGTTGCCGAACCATGCCCAGAGATAATGCGGCACGGGCCCGGCGAACTCGTGCAGCACAAGGCGATACATCAGTCCCATCAGCGCCGGCGCCACCATCAGCGGCAGCATCAAAATGGCAATCGGCCAGCTACGGTCCTTGAAAAGCGGCGCGAGGAAAACCGCAAGCCCCAGCCCGATAAGACATTCGAGAATGGCCGTCAGAAGACCGAAGCGCAGCGAAAACCAGTTGGCCCGCCAGAACCCGCTGTCGGTCAACACGGCGACAAAATTGCCAAAACCGGAAATCTCCGGGTTGCGCAGCGTCTCGAAGCTGATGTCGGAGACGGAATAGATCAGGTTCACGATGGCCGGAAAGCCGAGACATACCAGCAGAAACACCATCAGCGGCGTCGCAAGCAGCGTCCATTCAAGGCGATGGGTCGTTTCCATTGGGCTTCTTGGTCTGGTTTTCAGCTCGGTTCGATGGTTGGCGCCGCCCCTCATCCGCCTGCCGGCACCTTCTCCCCGCATACGGGGAGAAGGAAGAAGCGGCGACGTCTATGTCCCCTTCTCCCCGCGAGCGGGGAGAAGGGGAGGATGAGGGGCGAGCGCCTGCGTCAGTGCTACTTCAGCAAGTCCGCCATGCCCTTCTCGACATTGGCGAGCGCCGTGTCGAGATCCTGCTGGCCCGACCAGTAACCGGTGAACTCCTTCGCCTGCAATTCGTAGATCGCAAGCGCATTGGCCGAAGCCCCGCCATTCATGACATAGCCATAGGCACCGGCATATTCACCAAGCTGCACCAGATCGGGCCGCTCGTCTGCAACCGACGAAACCGCATCCGCGGAAAGCGCCGGCGCACCGCCCGCTCGCGCGTAGATCAGGGCTGCTTCCTCGGTCGAAAGCCACTTCAGAAAGGCATTCGCGCCTTCCTTGTTTTCTGCACTTTTGTTGAGGCCAAGGCCCAGACCATGAATATGCGTGGCACGCGCTTCAGGGCCGGAAGGCGGCGCAATCGTCGCCGTCACCTCGCCCACGGCGGGAGATTTCTCTGCATTGGTCAGATCGGCTGCCGCCGCATTCCACTGGACCATGGCCGCCACCTGGCCCGCCGCATAGGCGGCGTTGGCTTCGGCAAACTCATAGGAAAGGGAATCACGCGGCGTCGCACCAGCATCATAGAGCTTCTTGTAGAGCTCCAGTCCCTTGCGGAAAGCTTCCGAGTCGACCGTGATCTTGCCATCGGCATCCATCCAGTCGCCGCCATAGGAGCGCGCGGTGGACTGCCACACCATGATGTTGAAGAGCAGGTTCTTCATCTGCAGAACCGTGCCATAGCGCGTCGGGCTGTCGGGGTTCACCGCCTTGGTGAAATAGAGCGCGGTCGCGGCATAATCGTCCCAGGTCCATTCATCCGGGTTCTTCGGCTCCATCGCCGTGCCCAGATGCTCCTCGCTGATGTCCGCATAGCGCGCCTTGGCGTCGTCGTCGCTCATCAGCGCGTCGATCAGGTCCTTGCGGTAATACATGAAGTGCAGCGAAAGGTCGGTCGGCACGCCATACTGCTTGCCGTCGAACTGCATGGTCGAAAGCACCGCATCGCCATAAAGCGCCTGCGCTTCATCCGAAAGCTCCACCGGCTCCATGAAGGGCGCGTAGCGGCCGATCGAATAGGTGGCGAGCAGGTTCAGGTCGAATGCGTCCGAGCCGGCGGCCAGATCCGCCTGCAGCTTGTCCCAGAAGCCATCGCGGTTGAAGAACAGAAGCTCGACCTTGTTCTCCTCGCTCACATCGTCCTTGGCGTTATAGGCGTCGGCGGCAGCCCGCAGCGCCGTTTCTTCCGGGCCGCCCGGCCAGCCGAGCACGGTCACTTCCGCATTGGCCGCTCCGGCATAAAGGCCGGCGGCGAAAACGCTGCCCAGAAGGGCGGCGGCAAATCGTGCAACAGGTTTCATGGTCATTCTCCCATTTATTGGTTTGTCTGGTTTTGGGTCTTGGTATTGCGTGCCAGGTCGGCGATCCCCACCACGCCGGCCTTGTCGCCGAGCCTGGCCGGCACAAGCCGGGGCCTCAGCCTTTCGGGCACATCGTCAAGATGCGCCTCGATGCGCGCCCGGTAGCCCGGCGCCAGCCCGATGCCGCCGCCGATCACGATGCGCGCCGGGTCGAGTGTCAGTTTGATGTTGCGACACAGAATGGCCGCGCGCCGCGCCGAGAGGTCGAGAATGGCATCGGCCCAGCCTTCGCCTTTCTCCGCTGCGGTAAAAACCTCGCGTGCACTCGCACCCGGCTGATGCGCCGCCGCCTCGGCGGCAATGAAATTGCCCGAGACATGATCTTCAAGCGCGCCGTCGAAATCCTGCCCCTGCGTGAGGCCGAAATGGCCGGCGAGCCCGGCCCGCAATTTGCCGTCCAGAACGACGCCGCCACCAATCCCGGTAGAGATCGTCAGGAAAACAAGATCCCCCTCACCGTCACCATATCGATATTCGCCCCAGGCGGCGGCCTGCGCATCATTGGCGGCGATGGCCGGTTTTCCCGAAAGGCCAACCACCGTCTGCAACAGTGGAAACCGGTCTGGAATGTCGAGCGTCTTGCGGTTGAGCGGCGACCACAGTCCGTCATCGACAATGCCTGTCACCGCCACGCCAACACTTTCGTAGGTTCCCTGCCAGTGCGCGATTCCGGCAAACAGCGCTTCCAGCCATTCGGCCGGGCCGCCGTCTCCTTTCGGGGTCGGCATGGTCAGGCTATCGGCAACGGTCTCACCGCGCACGAGGGCGGCGAGCATTTTCGTCCCGCCAATATCGAGCGCCAGAACCGTTTCCTTGTCGCTCATGCGCCCGCTCCCGCCGCCTCGTCCATGTCGGCACGAAACCATGATGTCACATGCTCAGGCCGGGTGATCGCCGAGCCGACCACCACCAGCCGCGCACCGGCCTTCAATGCCGCACGCGCATGGTGCGGCTGGCGGATGCAGCCCTCCGCCACCACATAGGGCGTCAGCGCGCGCATGGCGCGGATCAGGTCGAGATCGGGCTCTGTCGGCTCCGGCCCGCCCGTATAGCCCGAAAGCGTGGAGCCCACCATTTCGGCTCCTTCATCCAGCGCCTGCCGCGCGTCGGAGACGATGGAGCAGTCGGCCATGGCGATCTTGCCTGCCGCGTGAATGCGGCTTACGAGCTCGGCCGTCGGCACGGGGCGTTCACGCTGCGTGGCGTCATAGGCGATCACATCCGCCCCCGCCGCCGCCAGCGCCTCCACATCCTCGATCCATGGCGTGATCCGCACGGGCGAGTTGTCGAGATCCCGTTTCACGAGCCCGATAATGGGGGCATCGGTCGCCGCCCGCACGGCCTCCACATAAGGGGCAGATTCGATCCGCAATCCCTGCGCGCCGCCGGCAAGGGCGGCCAGCGCGAAGCCAACGACAAAGGGTGCCGCATCCATCGGCCCGTCCGTCACCGGCTGGCAGGAGACGATCAGACCGTTCTCAAGCGACTGAATGCTGTCTGTCACGCTTGTTCCCCCGTTTGAAGGGGGCATCATAGGCAGAAGAAATACCAGATAACAACCAGTTTCAAACTGGTATTATCAGCGATGCAGCTCGATCACGAAATCATACACGTCGCCGCGATATTTGGTCTGGGTGAACTCCACGATCTGCCCGTCTTCCAGAAAGCAGCGGCGCTCCACCACAAGCAGGCTGGTGTGCGGCGGCGCTTCGAGCAGGCGCGCCTCTTCCGGCGTGATCGGCGTTGATTGCATGCGCTGAACCGCGCGCACCGGCATGGCTCCGCGCGCCTCCAACGCCTGATAGAGCGATGCACCCACTGCTGCGGGTCTGGGCAGAAACCGCACGGGCAGTGCCGCAGTCTCGATGGCGATGGGCGTGTCGTCAGCGGTGCGGATCCGTTTCAGCCGCGCAATTTCCTCGCCGCCTGAAATGCCGAGCGCCATCATTTCGGCAGGAGAAGGACGTGCAGTTTCCTTGGAAATCCAGATGCAGCCGGGCTCCAGCCCGCGCGAGCGCATGTCTTCGGAAAAGCTGGTCATGGTTGAGAGCGATTTCTCCAGACGCGAGGAAACCACGGTCTTCGCCCCGTGCCGGCGATGCAGCAGCCCCTCTCGTTCCAGGTCCTCGATGGCGCGGCGTATGGTGACGCGCGACATGGAAAGGGCAGCACACAGCGTGCGCTCGCTGGGGATCACCGCCCCCCGTTTCAGCCGCGAGGAATGAATGGCTTCCGCCAGCGCCATCTTCACCCTTCGATAGAGCGGTTCGGCGCTGTTGCCGCGCGCGATGTGCCCACGCATGAAGTCAAGAAGTGCCGCTTCTTCCATCTCTCTTCCTCTGGCCTGTACTTGCCAGAGGATCATGCCAAATTTTTCACAGGTTTTGAACTGGTATTATTTGATTTCTTGTCGCAGCCCCGGCCCGGGGGTGAGACCGTGACCGGGATCGTTTTGAGAAGCATGCCGGAATCTTTTGCAGCGAGATCGGAATTCCTTTCCGTGCCCTGCACGCGCCGCGGTGATGCGCGGAGGCATCCCGGTTGCGGCCGGGCCACACAGGCAGGTTGCATGGCTTCAATTCCGGAACGGTCCCCTCCCTCACCCGTTGCGGAAGGCGTAGCTGTAGCCATTGATGGCCGGCACACCGCCGAGATGCGCATAAAGCACTCTGGAGCCTTCGGGAAAGAAGCCCTTCTTCACGAGGTCGATCATGCCCTGCATGGATTTGCCCTCATAGACCGGGTCGGTCATCATGCCTTCAAGCCGCGCGCAAAGCCGGATGGCGTCCTTCGTCTCTTCCGAGGGCACGCCATAGGCGGGGTAGGCGTAATCCTCGATCAACACCAGATCGTCATCGGCAATCTCGTGGCCAAGCTCCACCAGCTTCGCCGTGTTGTGCGCGATCTCCAGCACCTGTGCGCGGGTCTGGCCCGGCGTGCCGGAGGCGTCGATACCGATCACCTTGCGCGCCCGCCCGTCGGCGGCAAAGCCGACCAGCATGCCGGCATGGGTCGAGCCCGTCACGGTGCAGACGACAATATAGTCGAAGGTGAAGCCAAGCTCTTCTTCCTGCGCGCGCACCTCTTCGGCAAATCCCACATAGCCGAGCCCGCCATATTTATGCACCGAGGCACCCGCAGGGATCGCATAGGGCTTTCCACCTTTCGCTTCCACGTCCTTCAAGGCGTTTTCCCAGCTTTCGCGAATGCCGATATCGAATCCCTCGTCCACCATCTCGACATCCGCGCCCATCACACGGCTTAAGAGGATATTGCCGACCCGGTCATAAACAGCATCTTCATGCGGTACCCAGCTTTCCTGAACCAGTCGACATTTGAAGCCAATCTTCGCCGCCGTCGCCGCCACCATGCGGGTATGGTTCGATTGCACGCCGCCGATCGAAACCAGCGTGTCGGCACCCGAAGCAATCGCATCGGGCACGATATATTCCAGCTTGCGCAGCTTGTTGCCGCCGAAGGCGAGGCCGGAATTGCAGTCCTCCCGCTTGGCATAAAGCGAAACCCCATCGCCCAGATGCGCGGAAAGGCGCTCCAGCTTTTCGATGGGGGTAGGGCCGAAAGTGAGCGGATAGCGTTCGAATTTCTCCAGCATGGCAGGCCTTTCGATGATGTCTGGTCCAAGGCGAACCTAGCCGAGAAAGGCCGGAATGTGCTTTCATATTTGAGCACGTAATTGCAGTAAACTCGTAGCTATGGCTTAATGGATGGATTATTTTCTGAGCATTTTGGGTCTTGAATGGAAGAATCTTCCACCGGAAGCAATCTCGACCGTACGGACATGCGCATTCTCCGCCATCTCCAGCGCGATGGCCGGCTGAGCAATGCCGATCTGGCGAAACTGGTCGGCGTCAGTGCCGCCACCTGCCACCGCCGCACCGAGCGGCTTTTCAGGGAGGGCTATGTAAGCGGCGTTCATGCGGCGGTCGCACCAAAGCATGTTGGGCGCGGGGCTCTGGTCATGGTCGGTGTGGTTCTCGACCGCTCCACGCCGGAGAGCTTTTCCGCCTTCGAAGCGGCGATCCGCAAATTGCCCTTCATTCTCGATTGCCATCTGGTGGCTGGCGATTTCGACTATTTCCTCAAGATCCGGGTGCGCGACATGGCCGATTTCAACCGGCTGCACGGCAGCCAGTTGATCGCCCTGCCCGGCGTGCGCCAGACGCGCACCTTTTTCGTGATGAAGGAGGTGGTGGACGGCGCTGCACTCGATTTCTGAGCGCAGCACCGTCCGTATCGTTCCTATCGGCTTTTCAGCACGTTCACGATGGCTGCACTGACATCCTTCAGCGCCCCATTGCGCGTTTCAAAATCCACATCCGTGTCGGAAATGAAGATCGAGACAAGGAAGGGTGCGCGGCCGGGTGGCGTCACCATGGCCACCAGATTGCGCGTGTGGCTTCCCGCGCCGGACTTGTCGGAGATCGCCCAGTCTTTCGGCAGGGAGGCGCGCATCAGGGCGTCAGTCACGCCGCCATGGCTCATCCATTCGATGAGTTGCGTGCGCGAGGCGGGTTTCAGCACATCGCCCAGGAGCAGGGCATGCCAGGTTTCGGTCATGGCTGCCGGCGTTGTCGTGTCGCGCGGGTCACCGGGCGCAAAGGCGTTGAGCTTCGGCTCCAGCCGGTCGAGGCGGCTGACGGGATCACCGATGCTGCGCAGGAAGGCGGTGACCGCCTTCGGCCCGCCCAGCCGCCCGATCAGGAGGTTCGCTGCCGCATTGTCGCTTATGTCCAGTGTAGCAAGGCAAAGATCTGCGATCGACATGGCCGTGCCCACATGCTTCTGCGTCACCGGCGAATAAGAAACGATATCGAACTGGCGAATGGGCAGGGACTCATCGAGAGCGAGCGCCCCGGCATCCGCCTTCGCAAGCACGCCGCCGCAAATCAGCGCCTTCACCGTGCTGTTCATCAGGAAGCGTTCCTCTGCCCGGTGGCTCCAGCGCCAGCCCGAACCGGTGTCGCGGATCACGATGCCCACCCGTGCGCCAAGCGTGCTTTCAATTCGCTCGACTGTCTGGGAGAGCGTCGCGGCGCCCTCTTCTGCGCTGGCGGGGCCGAAAAGCGACAGGCCGAGCGCGAGCCCTGCCGCGAAGCGCGACAGAACAGATGTCAGTTTACGCATGTCTTGTTCCTTGTTCATGCCGGCTGGCATTTGCCTGTCAGCCGGCGGAGGAGCCCCGCTATGCCCTTGCATGACATCAGTCAATGTCATGACAATCCTATATTTCGGCTTGCGTTCGCGCCGCAAACGACAAATGATCAGGGGTATCATTAGATAAAGTAATATCAATGGACAGAGCCGATATTCCGCTCAATGCGCTGCGCGTGTTCGAGGTTGCCATGCGGCAGGGCAGTTTCACCAGGGCGGCGGAGGAGTTGCGGGTCACGCAGGCCGCCGTCAGCCACCAGATCGCCCGGCTGGAGGATAGGCTCGGTGTCGCCCTGTTCCTGCGGGCGTCCGGCGGGCTGGTGCCGACCGATGAGGGGCGCCTCCTCTATCCCGTGCTGGAACACGGGCTCGACGGCATTGCCCGCACGCTGTCCCGCATCACCGGGCGGCGCGATGTGGAGCTCCTGAAGATCGGCGTGAACACCACCTTCGCGCTCGGCTGGCTGTTGCCCAGGCTTGCCGCCTTCGAGAACGCCCATCCGGAGGTCGACCTGCGCATCTCCACAAACAACAACCGCGTCGACATTCTGCGTGAAGGGCTCGACATGGCGATCCGCTTCGGCAATGGAAGCTGGACCGGAAATGATGCGGTCCCCCTTGTCGCAGCACCCATGGCGCCGCTTTGCGCGCCGTCCCTCGCGCTGCGTCTATCGGAGCCTGCGGATCTGGCCCAGATGGTTCTCTTAAGAAGCTATCGCAGTGCCGAATGGCCTGGCTGGTTCGAGGCGGCGGGCACACCCTGTCCGCCCGTCACCGGTCCCGTGCTGGATTCCTCCATCGCCCTGGCGCAGCTTGCCGCTGAGGGCGCGGGCGTCGCGCTTCTGCCGGTCGCAATGTTTGCCCGACAGATCGCGGAGGGACGGCTGACTCAGCCGTTCGGCACCACGGTTTCCGCCGGCCGCTATCATCTGACGTGGCACTCGGATCGCCCCCAGACCAGCGCGATGGCGCGTTTCCGGCAATGGATCATCACCGAGTGTGCGCGCGCCACCTGAACCTCAGCGTCACCGCCCCTCATAGCGCGGCGTCCGCCGCTCGATCCACGCACCGAGGCCTTCATGCACATCGCGGGTCGCTGCCATTCTGGCAAACTGTTCACTCTCGATCTGCAGACCCTCTGCAATCGTGGTGTTGAGGCCGCGCGTCACCGCATGGAGGATCCGCGCGCTCGCCAGCGGTGGATGACGCGTGATGCGTTCGGCCAGTTCGAAGGCCGCATCGAGAAGTTTTCCATGCGGCACGACCCGATTGACAATGCCCATCTCGCAGGCCCGTTCGGGGCTGAAGGGATCGCCCGTCAGCAGATATTCGAGTGCTCGCTTGCGCCCGGCCAGTCTTGGCAGGCGCTGTGTGCCGCCGAAGGTCGGCGGGATGCCGATATTGATCTCCGGCTTGGCGAAAAGCGCCCGCTCGCTCGCGAGTGCCAGATGAACAGCCTCGGTGATCTCGCACCCGCCGCCGAAGGCAAGCCCGTTCACCGCCGCGATGATGGGCTTCGGGAACGCCTCCATGCGCGATGTCATTGCCTGCCCGCGCCGCACGAATTCGCGCACCGCCACATCCACGCCGTCCTTGATGCTTCGCGTAAATTCATGGATGTCGCCGCCCGCTGAAAAGGCGCGGTCGCCGGCACCTGTCAGGATCACCGCCTTGATGGTCTCTTCCTGCTCGATCCGATCCAGCAGCTCCATGAGCCTGTCATTGGTCGCATAATCCAGGGCGTTGAGCTTTTGTGGCCGGTTGAGCGTCAGCAGCGCGATCTGGCTGCGCTTTTCAAAGAGCACTGTGCTGGTCGACATGTCATCCTCCGATGCCTTTGCAAAAACCTGCATCGGGGCTAACATCAGACGTCAATCATATAAACTCACTGGTCAGTATAGATTGCTATGCCGAGAGACGCCGCACATACACGGGAGAAAATCGTCAAAACGGCCAGTCGCCTGTTTTATGCCAAGGGCATTCGCGCTGTCAGCATGGATATCGTGGCGGAGAAAGCGGGCCTCACCAAGAAGACGCTCTATTATCATTTCCGCAGCAAGGATGATCTGGTCACCGCCTATCTCGCCTCCCGCGACCAGCCCAATCTCGACCTCTTCGCCAAATGGTTTGCGCAAGCGGACGGGCCGCTTCCCGAGCGCATCCGCACCATCTTCGAAAACATCGCCGAGGGGGCAGCAAGCCGCCGCTGGAAGGGCTGCGGTTTCCTGCGCACGGCGGCCGAACTGGTCGAGACACCGGGTCACCCGGCGGTGAAGCAGGCCTCGGCCCACAAGAAGCGGCTTGAGGCCTGGCTTGCCGAGGTGATCGCCGCCGAACAGCCCGACCACGCGCCGCAGCTCGCGCGCCATGTCCTGCTTCTGCTCGACGGCGCCTTTTCCACCATGCTCGTGCATCACGACACGGCCTATATCAGCAGCGCCGGCGAGGCGGCTGCGGCGTTGCTGCGCGGAAAGGGTTTTATGTCAGCCGCGTGAAAAGCCCGACCATGAGCTGCGCGCGCTCCACCAGACTGTCGGTCTCGATATGTTCGCCGAGCGTGTGCAGCCCCGCCCCGCGCACGCCGATGGAATCGAGCGTGGGGATGCCGAGCGCGCCGGTGAAATTGCCATCCGAGCCGCCGCCGGCGCTGGCATGAGTGAGTTCGAAGCCGATTTCGCCGGCAATCCCGCGCGCCAATTCATAAACCGCCATCGTGCCGGCATCCGGCTCCCAGACCGGCCGCGTCACGCCGCGCGTCACCTCGATCACCACGTCGTTTTCCTCGCCCGAAAGCGCCAGCATGCGCTCCACGCCATGGTCGAGATCGGCCTGGCGCTTGGCCATGGAAAGCACCTCCGCATCGCAGGTAGACGACACGCAGTTCACCCATTGCCCCGCATGGATCACACCGACAGAGAAGGTGCAGTCCTCGCCCGTCATGCTCTCGATTTCCAGCACCTTGCGTGCCATGGCGGCGATGGCGGAGCGCCCATCCTTGAGTGCCCAGCCGGCATGGCTCGGCCGCCCCGCTGTCTTCACGTTGAAGCGCGCAATGGCATAGCGGCCCGTCACCGCGCCGCCGTCGGGCCGTGCGGGTTCGGGCACGAGCACCACCTTGTTCTTGCGGGCTTCCATCTCGATCAGCTCGCGCGTCGAGGGCGTGCCCACCTCCTCGTCGGGCGTGAACAGAACGGTGATCGGCAGCGGCGTCTCGATGCCGGCGCGGATCAGCTGGCGGATCGCCTCTAGGCTCACATAATTGCCGCCCTTCATGTCCTGAATGCCGGGGCCGTAGCAGCGACCGTCCTCGATGCGCCAAGGGTTCTTCGCAATCGTGCCAAGGGGATGCACCGTGTCGAGGTGGCCGGAGATCAAAATGCCCGGCTTGCCGAAATCCCTGTGCGGAAAGCGCGCCCGCACGGAGCCGCCAAAGCCCATCCGGCCCGGAATGCGTTCGATCTCTGCGCCGGTCGCCGCCAGCTCATAGGCCGCAAGATCCATCATGCGGTCCACGGCGGCGGCGTCGAATGTCGGACTCTCGCAGAGTATCCAGGGTTTGAGCCCTGCGAGCATGGTGTCCGTATCGAACGGCAGGTCTTTGATGTTCATGGTATGTGTCCTGAACTGGAGCAATCCCAGGAAAGTTGGAAACCGGATTTCCGTCCTGAATTGCGCAAAATGACGGGTTGGAGCGTTTTCGCATTTCAGCGAAAACGTTGTCGTGTCTGGCTCAGAGCGGAAGGCGCCTCTCAATGATCCTCGCCATGATGCTTGCGCCCACCGGCAGCATGTCGTCATCGAGGATGAAGCCGGGATTGTGAACGGGAATGGAGCCCTTGTGCCCAAGCGTGCAATAGGCGCCGGGAACAGCCTTCAACATGTCGGCGAAATCCTCGCTTCCGGTGACCAATTCCTTGGTAATGGTCGCGTTCTCCTCGCCAACGATCTCCGCCGCTGCCTCGCGATAGGCTTCCGAGAGATCGGCATCGTTCATCAGCACGTCGAAGACGGGCCGCAGGTCCGGCACGATCTCCACCTCGTAGCTCGCCGCAAATCCGGCACAGAGCTTGGCCACCCGGTCGTGGATCAGGTCGCGCACCTCGTCGGAAAAATAGCGGATTGTGCCGGAGATCACCGCCTTGTCCGGCACCACATTGTAAGCCGAGCCGGAATGAATCTGAGTCACCGAAAGCACCGCCGGCTGTGTCGGCTGCACATTGCGGCTGACGATCGATTGCAGGTTCTGCACCAGCGCCGTAGCGATCACGATCGGGTCGCGCGCGTGATGCGGCATCGCGCCATGGCTGCCGACGCCGTTGATGGTGATGTCGAAGAAGGTCGCGCCCGCCATGGCCGGCCCCGGCTTGACGCCGAACTGGTTTGGCTCGGCAAGCGGGTTATTGTGCATGCCATAGACTTCGTCGCAGGGAAACTTGTCGAACAACCCGTCCGCCAGCATGGCGCGCGCGCCGCCGAGCCCCTCTTCCGCCGGCTGGAAGATCATGATCGCACGGCCCGCAAAGTCGCGCGTCTCGGCCAGATAGCGTGCCGCCCCCAGAAGCATGGTCGTGTGGCTGTCATGGCCGCAGCCATGGAACGCGCCGGGGTTCTTCGAGGCGTAGGGCAGATTGGTCATCTCGTCCATGGGCAGCGCATCCATGTCGGCCCGCAGCCCCACGGTCCGGCCGCCCTCCTTCTTGCCCTTGATGACCCCGATCACCCCTGTCTTGCCGAGCCCGGTGTGGATCTCGTCTACGCCCCATTTCTTCAGGAGCTCCGCCACGATGCCCGATGTGCGCACTTCCTCAAAACCGATCTCGGGATGCTGGTGGAAGTCACGGCGGATCTCGGTGAGTTCGTCCGCATAGTCGGCGATTTTGGGTAGTACGGGCATGATGGTCTCCAGTGTTGAACAGTAATTGGCGGGCAAGGCGCATGCCCCTCATCCGCCTGCCGGCACCTTCTCCCCGCCTGCGGGGAGAAGGACGCGGTGGGGAAGCGGGCACACAGTCGTTCGAAAGCAGGTAAATGCGCTGACGTCCCCCTCTCCCCGCGTGCGGGGAGAGGGTAAGGGTGAGGGGCGAGCGGAGGCGGGAGCGGCTGCAGCATCGGTCACGAAACACGCCTCACACATTGTCCAGCGCACGAAAATTGGCAAAGTCCCACTGGCGCCCCGGCGCTGCCTCGATCAGCGCCCGCGTATAGGCATGTTTTGGCGCGGCAAGCACATTGGCCGCGCTGTCATGCTCGACCACGCGGCCATGCTGCATCACCACCACGTCGTCGCAGATCTGCGCCGCGACCCGCAGGTCATGGGTGATGAACAGAATGGCGATGCCGAGTTTCTGCTGAAGCTGGTCGAGCAGGTCGAGCACCTGCGCCTGTACGGAAACATCGAGCGCGGAAACAGCCTCGTCGGCCACCAGAACATCCGGCTCCATGGCGATGGCACGGGCAATGGCGACACGCTGGCGCTGGCCGCCCGAGAACTGGTGCGGATAGCGGTCCACCGCATCATCGGGCAGGCCGACCAGCTTCAAGAGTTCACGGGCGCGTTCAAGCGCCGCCTTTTTGTCGGTTCCCATGTTGAGCGGCCCTTCGACAAGGCTTCGCCCGATCGTCCAGCGCGGGTTCAGAGAGCGGAAGGGGTCCTGAAACACGATCTGGATGTGGCGGCGCAGCGGCCTTAGTGCCCGGCGTGACAGTGTGGCGATCTCCCGGTCAGCCACCCGGATCTCGCCTTCAGTCGGGTCGATCAGCCGCATAATGCAGCGCGCAACGGTGGATTTGCCGGAGCCGCTTTCCCCGACAATGCCCAAGGTGCGCCCGCGCGGGATGGTGAAGGTCACGTCGGTTGCCGCTTGCGTCGGTTCCGTGCGCTTGAAGACCCCATGCGCGCCATAGATCTTTTGCAGCCTGTCGACCGCAAGCACGGGCGCGCCACCCGGTGCCGTTCGCGCGGCACGCGGGGTCAGGCTCGGCACGGCCTGAAGGAGTTCGCGCGTGTACTCTTCTCTTGGCCGGCGCAGGAGCTCTTCGACAGGCGCCTGCTCCACAATCCGGCCAAGCTTCATCACATGCACCGTGTCGGCAATCTCCGCCACCACGCCCATGTCATGCGTGATGAAGAGCACGGCGGTCCCATGCTTTTCCTGCAACTCGGCGATCAGGCTCAGGATCTGCTGCTGCGTCGTCACGTCGAGCGCGGTCGTCGGCTCGTCGGCGATCAGAAGCTGCGGTTCGAGGATCAGCGCCATGGCGATCATGATGCGCTGTCGCTGGCCGCCGGAAAGCTGGTGCGGATAGGAACGGTAGATACGTTCCACATCCGGCAGATGCACCTGGTTCATGATGTCGAGCACACGCGCCTTTTTCTCCCGGGCGGAGAGTTTGGTGTGCGTGTTGAGCACTTCCTCGATCTGTTCCCCCACGCGCATCACCGGGTTGAGGGCCGTCATCGGCTCCTGGAAGATCATGGAGATCTTCTGCGCGCGCATGTCGCGCATGGCCTGCGGCCCGAGCTCGAGCAGGTTCTTGCCTTCAAGGCCGATCCGCCCGCCGGTCGCTTCCAACGCGCCGCGCGGCAGGAGCCCCATGACGGAGAGCGAGGTGACGGATTTTCCCGAGCCGGATTCACCCACGAGGCAAACGGTCTCGCCTTGCCGGATCGTGAGCGACACGCTGTCAAGCACGGGTGCCGCCTTCTCGTTGCCTGAAAGGCGCACAGTCAGGTTTTCGATTTCCAGAACGTTTGGAGCATCGTCGAAATTGCGGGTCTTGAATTTCATGTCACCCCTCCCGCTTCTTGAGGCGCGGGTCCAGCATGTCGCGCGCGGTGTCGCCCAAAAGATTGATCGACAGGATGCACAGCGAAAGCATGAGGCCGGGCCAGAAGATGAGCGACGGCTTAAGCTGGAAGTAGACGCGCCCCTCGGCCATGATGTTGCCCCATGTGGGGATCTCGGTCGAAACACCAGCCCCCAGAAAGGACAGGATTGCTTCGGTGAGGATGGCCGATGCGCAGATATAGGTGCCCTGCACGATGAGCGGGGCGAGCGTGTTCGGCATCAAATGCTGCCACAGGATTTTCGGCATGGAGGACCCGAGCGCGATAGCCGCTTCCACATAGGGTTCTTCGCGCGCCGATAGCACCACCGAGCGCACCAGCCGCACCACGCGCGGGATTTCGGGAATGGTGATCGCGCCCATCACCGACCAGATGCTCGGCCCGTTGAGCGCCACCAGCGCAATGGCGAGCAGAATGGAGGGAATGGCCATCAGACTGTCCATGATGCGCATGATGATGGCGTCCGCCAGCCGGAAAAAGCCGGAGACAAGGCCGATCAGAAGGCCGATCAGCACACTGACAATCGCCGCCGAAATGCCGATGAACAGCGACACCTGTCCGCCCGTGATGACGCGCGAAAGCACGTCGCGGCCATAGGCGTCGGTGCCGAGCGGATAGGTTTCGCTCGGCCCCTTGAGGCGTTGGAGGGCGTCGATGGCCATGGGATCATGCGGCACGATCAGCGGCGCGAAAGCTGCCAGAAGAATAATGATGGCAAGCACGATGGCAGCAACAATCGGGCCGGCACCGATACGCCAGCCTTGCGGCAGGGCAATGGCGCCGAAAAGCCATTGCATGCGGGATGCGGGTTGCGGAGAAACGGCCATCAGTAGCGGATCCTCGGATCGAAGAAGGTGTAGGAAAGGTCGATAAGCAGGTTGATCAGAACGTAGAGACCGCTCGTCAGAAGGATCATGCCCTGAATGACGGGATAATCGCGCGCCAGAATGGCATCGACGGTCAGGCGGCCGATGCCGGGAATGTTGAACACGCTTTCCGTCACCACCACGCCGCCGATCAGGAGGGCGAACCCAGTGCCGATGATCGTCATGATCGGCACGGCGGCGTTTGCGAGCGCGTGGCGGAAAAGAACCACCGTTTCCTTCACGCCCTTGGCGCGCGCGGTGCGAATGTAATCCTCGCCCAGAACCTCCAGCATGGAGGCGCGCGTCATGCGTGCGATCAAAGCCACATAGATGGTGGCCAGCGTCAGACACGGCAGAATGGCGCGGGAGAGGAATTTCCCAAAATCCTCCGATGGCGCGACATAACCCTGAACGGGGAACCAGCGCATCTCGATCGAGAAGATCTTGATGAAGATGTAGCCGATCACAAAGACGGGAATGGAAAAGCCCAGAACCGAGAAGGTCATCACAGCATAGTCGACCCAGGTGCGATGCCGCCAGGCGGCGAGCACCCCCATGGGAACGGCGATCAGCACAGAAAGCAGGATCGTCAGAACTGCGATGTTGACCGTCGGCCAGATGCGCTGCCCGATCATCTGGGTGACGGGCGTGCTGGAAATGAGCGAGGTTCCAAGCTCGCCCTGAAGAAGCAACCCCACCCATGTGATGAACTGTTCGTGCAAGGGGTCCGCGAGGCCCAGCGATGTGCGGATGCGTTCAAGCTGCGCGGGTGTGGCCATGTCACCGGCGATGATTGCCGCCGGGTCGCCCGGAGTGAGCCGCAGCAGGAGGAAAACGAAGATGGCGACGATTGTCATGACCGGGATGACGGCCAGGATGCGCCTGGTGATGTAACCTAACATCGAAACGTGATGTCCTTTGACACGCGCTTTGAATAAAAAACGGGGCGCGCGATCCCCGTCAGGGAGATCGAGGGAAACGCGCCGGGCAAGGCCCGAATGCCCCGGAGGTGACCCCGCCCGGCAACCAGGCGGGGTGGTCTTTCAGGCGATCACTCCGCCTTTTCGATGTTCCAGAATACCGGCACGGGCGACGGGATCATCCCGGTCAGCTTGTTGCTGCGCGCCTGCGGCATGATGTACTGACCGAGCGGCACATAGAGGACGTTTTCCAGCGTATGCTTCTGGATCTGGACCGCCACTTCCTTCTGCTTCTCCGGTGTGTCGGCGGCGATGAAGGCGGCGCGCAATTCCTCCACCTTCTCGTCTTCGGGCCAGCCGAACCAGGCATCGTCGCCACGGCCGTTCAACATGGGGCTGATGAGCGGTGAATTGATTTCCGGCACCATCCAGTTGGTGAAGAAGATGTTCCAGCCGCCTTCGGACGGCTTTGACTGGCTGGCGCGGCGGGTGACGAGCGTCTGCCAGTCCATCGCCTGCATGTCGACATTGAAGCCGGCCTCGCGCATGGCCTGTGCGGCCACGACAGGCTGTGCCGTCAGGCTCACCACATCGGTCGGCTGCATCAAGACAATTGGCGTGTTGTCGTAGCCCGCCTCTTCAAGCAGCTTCTTCGCGCCCTCGATGTCGCCGCCCGAGGTCAGCGTGTCGGAGCCCGCTTCGTCGCCCAGCGGCGTGCCGCAGCCGAAGATCGCGCCGCACACCTTGTAGTAGTCGGGATTGCCGATCAGCGTGGCAAGCACAGCTTCCTGGCTGAGCGCCATCTGCGCCGCCTGGCGGATTTTCGGATTGTCGAAGGGCGGGTGCTTGAAGTTCATGCGCCCGATCGTCTGGTAACCCAGATCATCGCGTGTCTCGACCGTCACGTCCTCGCTGGTTTCAAGCAGCGGCAAAAGGTCGATCTGCACCTGCTCGATATAGTCGATTTCACCCGAAAGCAGCGCGTTGATCGCGGTCTGGGCGTCGGGCATCGTCACCCATTTCACCACGTCGACCTTCACGTTCTTGCCGCCGGCCATCCAGCTCGCCTCGCCCTCGCGCGGCACGTAATCCTCGAACTTGCGATAGGTAACGGAAACGCCCGGCTGATATTCATCCGCCACGAACACGAAGGGGCCGGAGCCCGTGTAATCGGTGATCGTCTCGTCGGCGGAGCCGCCCGCCACCCGCTCGGGCATGATGAAGGGCGGCACGGCCGATTGTTTTCCCACCGTGTCAAGCAGCGCCGGGAACGGGGTCTTGAGCTTCCAGACGATGGTCTTGTCGTCGGATGCCTCAAGGCTCTCGGTCACGTCGAAGATGAGCTGGCCGCCCGAATCGCGCTTGCCCCAGCGCTGGAGCGAGGCCACGGCATCGGCCGCGGTCACCGGCGCGCCGTCATGGAATTTCAGCCCGTCGCGCAAGGTGAACGTGTAGGTGAGATTGTCGTCGGAAATGGTCCAGTCGGCCATTTGCGGCTGCGGCGCAAAGTTTTCGTCCACCGCCACCAGCACGTCATAGACCATATAGCCATGATTGCGGGTGATGTGGGCGGTGGTGATGATCGGGTCAAGCACGCGCAGGCCCGAATGCATGACGGCGGTGATCGTCTTGTCCTGCGAAAGTGCTGGTGTGGTGGTGCCAAGTCCGGCCATCAGTGCGGCGCCGGCGACAAGGCCAAGCGACACGCCACGAGCGTGGTTCCTTAAGTGCTGAAGTCTATCCTGAAGACGCGACATGATGTTCCCTCTTATTGTTGAGAATGAAGTTTCGGTCGTCGTAACGTCTTGAACGCGGTTCTCCTGCCGCGCCTGATTTGTCTCCCGCTATCCTCCCATCGCCAGCGCTTCCCCTGTCGTCCGGCGAAAGGCCGGGCCGTTGGGCGATAGGCGCATTCCCTCGGCAAGCTTCGTCCACGGCAGGTCCGCCGGGTCGAGCGGCATCGGTCCCGGTGCCGTACACACCAGAACCGTCTCGGCGATGGGATCGAAATCGGCGCGAAAATGCACCGAGCTCTTGTTGACCAGAATGGCCATTTCCGTCGGTTCGATGCCGACGAAACGATACATGGCAAGATCCGCCATCTGCGCCTTGTGCGTGGCCACGACGATTTTCACCCCGTCGATCGCAAGGCAGGCGGAAGGCCCGACATTCATATGCGTGCCGCCGTAATAGGGGCCGGTCGCATGCAGGTCGCCATTGGAAAGCTTCTCCACGCGGAACCGGGCTTTGAAAGGCTCGTCGCCGGGAATGCCGGATTGCCCTCCGAGCGGGATGGTGATCTCAGCCCCCTCCCCCGCCGCATGGGCAGCGCGTGCGGCCTGCGGGTCGACGATCATGCCGATCGCGGCACGTTCCGCACCGTTTCGCAACAGTGCCCGCAGCATGCCCATCGTGTTGGAATCACCCCCCGCACCCGGATTGTCCTGCGTGTCGGCGATGACCACCGGCCGCGTTGCCGTCTGTGCAATGCGCATCGCCTCGCGCACCCCTTCATCGGGGTCGAAGGCGCGGCCGGCGAAGGCCGCTTCCGCGTCCATGATGCTCTGATAGAGCCGATCTGCCGCCCGGTCCGCCACTGCCTGCGTCTCGGCATAGGCGATCACTGTCTGTCCGCAGTCCGGGATATCGGCGGCAGGAAAACCCATCCAGTAGGAAACGCTCGCAACATCGCCCGTTTCGAGAGCCGCCACGTGCTCGTAGAGGCTTTTTGCCGGCTCGATGAAGGTGCATTGCCATGGAATGGAGGTCAGATAGGGCAACTTCCGGAAGGCATGCGCAAAGGGTCTGTCGCGCGCCATCAGCCGGTCGAGCCCCTCGGCGGCGCGCCTTCCCGTCTCGGCCATGTCCACATGTGGATAGGTGCGGAAGGCGATGAGAAGATCGGCCTCGTCCACCATAAGCTGGCTTGTATTCCCGTGCAGGTCGAGACTGACGGCGATCGGGACATCCGGTCCCACCACCGTGCGCACACGGGCGATCAGTTCCCCCTCCCCGTCATCCAGATGCTCGGCCACCATGGCACCGTGGAGGTCGAGGCATACACCGTCGAGCGGCCCGGCTGCCGCGATGCCGTCGACGATCTCGCCGGCAATGCGCTCAAACGCCTCGCGCGTCACATGGGCGGAAGGGATCGCCCCGGTCCAAAGGATGGGAACCAGTTCCCAGCCCGCCTTCTGCCCATGGGCCACAGCGCCCGAGATTCCCAGATTGACACCCGGACAGCGTTTCAGGATCTCATCGCCGCGCGATATGGGGAGGTATCCGCCCCCCTGTTCGAAATTTGCATAAGTGGCGCGTGAGGGCGCGAACGTGTTGGTCTCGTGCAGAAAACCGGCGAGCGCGACCCTCTTTGTCATGTCGCCGCTTCCTCATTCGGACCGCCGGTCCAGATACAACGTCGCATTTTCACGTCCCGCTTTGCAGGTCTGCATTTTCGGGTCGACGGCCTGAAAATGCATGATAGGGTGAAGGACAAGGTATCGCTGTACGATACATTCGTATCGTTAATACGATAGATGTGCAGCGGTTCGGGAGTCAAACAAATTTTGCCCGGCGTGCGGAGGTGTGTGTGCGTGATATTCAGAAGGCGGAGTATGGTGTGCCGCCAAGCACGCGCCTTGACGAGGAGGATCCTCTCTTCGTTCAGGCCATTGCGCGGGCGATGCAGGTGCTGTCCACGTTTCACGAAGCGGGCAAGCCGCTGACCCTCAACGAGATCGCCGCTGCCGGCGGCATGGGCAAGAGCGCTGCCCAGCGCGTGGTCCATACACTGCGCCAGCTTGGCTATATAGACCGTGATGCGGATGATCGCGGCTATGTACCGGGCATTCGCATCCTCGATCACACACGTGATTATCTGCGGATGAACCCCCTCGTCGCGCGCGCTTCGCCGGTGTTGATGGAACTGCGTCGCAATGTGCGCGAGCGTGTGGACCTCAGCCTGCGCGACGGGCTCAGGCTCGTCTATGCCGCGCGCCTTCAGAGCAAGCGCGAGACCTTTTTCGCCACGCTGGTCGGGCAGAGCGTGCCGATCTACTGCACGTCGGGTGGCCGCGCTGTCATGGCGCATATGAGCGACGCGGAAGTGGATGACATCATCGAACGTTCGGTGCGCCGCGAGATCACCCCCAAGACAATCACCGATCCTGCCGCGATACGCGCCAAGGTTCAGGAAGCGCGTGAGAATGGCTATGCGCTGGCGCTGGAGGAAATTCTCCAGGGCGAGATCGCGATTGCCACGGCACTTATCGCGCCCGACGGAACGCCGCTGGGCGCCATTCACATTGCGGGTTCCCTGAGTGAGTGGGATGTGGAAGGATTTTGCCGTCGCTTCGCGCCACTCGCCGGCGAGGCCGCCGGCGCAATCAACCGGTTATAACTCGCAACCGCGGAAACCTCTTCGCCCGCGGTTTTGGAAGGCCCCCTCGCCTCTTCCAGTCCCAACCGGCCCGTCCGGGGCTGGTGCAGAGTGCTCGTTGAGCGCTTTCGAGAACCCTGCTCACGGCAACATTTGGGCCCACGTCTGATTCTCGAAACCAGCCCCGTGGGGCTCCTTCGGTGCGCGGATGAGGCTTTTGGATACCGGTCTTGGCAAGAAACTGAAGGCCCGGTTGGGTGTGCGTTTGGCAGGGCGTTGGGCCCCCGTTTCGCTCTAAGTGGCGGTAAGTGTGAGGCTATTTGCATCGGGAGCGCTGTATTAGAGCGCGCTGCCTCGTGCGCGTTAACTCCTTGTTAACCAAAAACTTCTTGACGCTGGCCGGGCTCCCTGTGGCATTGGTTACGGCATTGGTGGCGATTGTCTTGAATCGGCGTAACCGGCATGTGGCTCTGTAAATTGCGGTTATATCCGATTTTTGATGAAAGCGCAGTGCGTTGGCTTTTTGAGCGTATCTTTGCCCCCAGCCGTAGGCCTCTCGCCCCGCGGCTGCGAATCGGGTTACGTTGCTGGCAGATTGTCAGGCTCCGCAGATGTCAGATCGGCAGGAGCGCTGTCAATCAAAGTGAGCATGACGCGCTGCACGTCGCCAATGGAATGCATCCGGGTTGACAGCTGTCAACCGATGCCCGGCAGGATCGAACGAGGAGCAGCGCGGCATGGATATCGCCAGCGACCATGAAGGAGAACGGGAGTTGGACAAGGCGGCGGAGGCAGCGATGGGGGGCTTGGACGGGCAGGGCGTGCTCGCGGCCGATGAGGCCATCGCGGCGGATGCTGCGCGGCTGTCCGAGCAATTGCGTGTCATGCGCGATCGGCTCTTTCCCCCGGCAGCACAAAAGACACTTCGCACGTTTTCCAGCGGCGAGGCGGCGAAGCTGATCGGCGTGTCCGATGGTTATCTGCGCCAGCTCTCCATTGCCGGAGAGGGGCCGCAACCGGAAACCGGCGCGGGCGGCAGGCGCTATTATTCGCTCGCCGACATCAATGCTCTGCGCCATCATCTTGCGGCACAGGCGCGCGCCAAGGGCAATCTTGCCAAGGCACGGTCCTATGTGAAATGGCGTGATCCCGAGCGCGAGCATTTGCAGGTCATATCCGTCACCAATTTCAAGGGTGGTTCGGGCAAGACCACGACAAGCGCCCACATGGCGCAGCATTTGGCGCTTTCGGGCTATCGCGTGCTGGCGGTCGATCTCGATCCGCAGGCGTCGCTCTCCGCGCTCTTCGGCTATCAGCCGGAAATCGATCTGTCCGGCAATGACACGCTCTATGGCGCGATCCGCTATGACGAAGAGCGCCGTCCGCTATCCCAAATCATCCGCAGAACCTATTTCGACGGGCTCGATCTGGTGCCCGGCAATCTGGAACTGCATGAGTTCGAACACACGACCCCGCGCGTCTTGGCCGAGCGTCAGGCAGGCGGCGGTGCGGACGATTTCTTCTTTGCTCGCATCCAGTCCGCCCTCGCCTCGGTCGCCGATGATTATGATGTGGTGGTGATCGATTGCCCGCCGCAGCTCGGCTTCCTCACCCTTTCTGCGCTCTGCGCGTCCACCTCTGTGATCGTCACCGTGCATCCGCAGATGCTCGATGTCGCCTCCATGAGCCAGTTTCTTTACATGACGGCGGATCTGCTTTCTGTGGTGCGGGAGGCCGGCGGTTCGCTGAACTTCGATTTCCTGCGCTACCTCGTCACGCGCTATGAGCCCAATGATGGACCGCAGACCCAGATCGTGGGCTTCCTGCGGTCACAGTTCGGCGAGCGGGTTTTGACGGCTCCCATGGTGAAGTCGACGGCAATTTCCGACGCCGGTCTTACCAAGCAGACGCTTTACGAAGTCGGCCGGGACAATTTCACACGGTCCACCTATGACCGCGCGATGGAAGCGTTGACATCTGTCAACGCCGAGGTCGAGGCGCTGGTGGAAGCGGCCTGGGGCCGCAATGTGGCGGGAGACGCCGCATGAGCAAGCGCAAGGACCATCTGAAAGCGCTGTTTGGCGGATCGGGAGAGGGCGAGGCGCCCTCGCCTGTTCCGGAAAGCAAGCCGGCGCCACGCGCACCGGAGGCGAAATCCGCCCCTTCTCCGGTGAAGTCTGACCCACCGCCGCGCAGCTCCTCAGGAGCCGTCAAGGCGATGGGGCTGACGCTGTCTTCGATGACACGCGAAGTGGAAGATGCGCGCGCCATTCGTGAAAGCCTTGCCAAGGGGGAGCGCATTGTCGAGGTCGATCCGGAGCTGATCGATCCCTCGCTGGTGCGGGATCGCCTGAGCCGTGAGGATGACGGCGACGAGGATTTCAACGCATTGGTGGAGAGCGTGCGCGAAAACGGCCAGCAGGTGCCGGTTCTTCTGCGCCCTCACCCGACAGAGAGCGGACGCTTTCAGGTAGCCTATGGCCATCGCCGCGTTCGGGCAGCCGCGCGCCTCAAGCGTCCGGTTCAGGCCATCGTGCGCACGCTCAACGATGATGAGCTGGTGCTCGCGCAAGGCAAGGAAAACACGGAGCGGCGCAATCTCTCCTTCATCGAGCGGGCCTTTTTCGCCGATGCATTGATGCGTCATGGCTTCGATCGCGGCGTCGTCCAGCGTGCATTGTCCCTGCACAAGGCCGAGATGACCCGTCTGCTTCAGGTGGCCGAGGCCGTCCCCGCGCAGATCGCCAATGCCATTGGCCCCGCTCCGAAGGCCGGCCGGCCGCGCTGGATGGCTTTGGCAGAGTTCTTGAAGCGCGAGGCGGCGGTCGTCATCGCCCAGGATGAAATTACCTCTGTAGCGTTTCGGGCTGCCGATTCCGACGAGCGTTTTCGCAGGCTCTATGAGCGGCTGGCCAAGCGCGCTGCAGCGCGTGGCAAGAAGGCGGAGAAGGTTCGCGCCATCGAGGACGGGAAGGGGCGCACACTGGCGCGGGTCACACTCGGCGCGAAGCCGCGATTCGATTTCGACGACAAGGCCCTTCCGGGCTTCGCGGACTATCTGGCCGAGCATTTGCCGGAGCTTGCCGAGCGCTTCGACAAGGAGCGGTCACAAGAGAAATAACCGATCAGCCGCCCATGGCGGCGACGTCATCCCGGCCCACAGGCCGGATCATGTGGAGCAAAGAGGACTGAGCTAGAGGAAAAACCGCAAGAAAAAAGGCCCCCAGAACGTTGCCATTCCGGAAGCCCCTTTCGATGTAGCAATCTGAAAGAATCACTTCCGTCGTGCAAAGTCAAGCATCGGAACGTTTCGGTGAGCGTCTTTTTCTTGCCTGAAGCAAGGTAAGACAATGACGGATAGATTTGCAATCTCGCCATTCGGCGGGAAGGGGTTGGCGCGTGCCCAATTTCTGGTCAATGAACAGGTGCGGCGAGCGCGCAAGGCGCTGGATACCGGCGCTGAACATGCCCAGGCATCAGGACAGAATGCTGTAGACAAGTGGCAATTGCTGCGCGCCGTGACCGAAGCGCGGCTGGTGCTCGGGCTTTCGGACAGAACGATTGTGGTGCTGGAGGCGCTCGCAAGCTTCAGCATCGAACGCCAGCTCGATCCAGCCGGCGATCTGGTGGTGTTTCCCTCGAATACTGAGCTTTCCCTCCGAGCCCGCGGCATGGCGCCGGCGACGCTGCGGCGGCATTTGGCGGCGCTCGTAAAGGCCGGGCTCATCCTGCGGCGCGACAGTGCCAATGGTAAGCGCTATGCGCGGCGCAGCGAAGAGGGTCAGATCGAGGAGGCCTTCGGTTTCGATCTTGCGCCACTCGTCATGCGGGCTTCCGAGATCGAGACCCATGCGGCCGAGGCACGACGTCTGGCGCGTGCCATCAGGGCGCTCAGAAGCGAAATCACGATCCATCTGCGCGACATTGCTGCGATCGTCGAGGCTGCCGCTGAAGAGGGCAGGGGGCGTTGCTTCGGACCTTATGCCGAGCGCCTGGCCGCTCTTTCCGGCCGGCTTGGCCGCAACACCGACTGGGAAACGCTCAAGGCCCGCCGCGACGCCCTCCTGGCGCTGCGCACTGACGTTGAAAAAGCCTATCTGGAAGGCCTCAGCGAAGCGGAACTGCAGACCCGCGATGCAGAGCTTATGGTTAATGAAAATACAAATATGAGCGCCAATGACAGTCAAAATGAGCGCCATATTCATAATTCAAACACAGACTCCCAAATTGAAACATACCAAGAAAAGGTTGAAGCGGGGCCGATGCCGCCCAACCTTGAAACCAAATCGGCGGTTGGAAGCGATCACGATGGTGTATCCGGCCAAAGAGGAGGGCGCGGAAAGCGGGAAGCCGAAGGAAGCGGCCAGAAGCCATCGGTCGGGTTTGAAACGGTGACCTCTGCCTGCCCCCAGATGCGCGATTATGCGCCGGGCGGTCTCTCGGATTGGCGGGACCTGATGAAGGCGGCAGAAACCGTGCGCTCCATGCTCGGGGTTTCACCCGATGCCTGGGCGGAGGCGCGCGCCCAAATGGGCGACATCAATGCGGCAATCACGATTGCGGCGATGCTGGAACGCGCGGAGGTCATTCGCTCGCCCGGCGGCTATCTCAGACGGCTGACGGAGCGGGCGAATTCGGGCGCGTTTTCGGTAAAACCGATGCTGAATGCGCTGATTTCAGCGCGTCAAAAGGCGGTTTTGGCCGAAAAATAGGCGTTCTGGAGAATTCTGGGAGCCATTTTTTGCGCACAAATTTATTGCAATGTGCTCAATTGGCGTTCAATATTGTGTCGAGTTATGGAGGCACATGTGATGGCAGCGACGGATTTTGATTTCGCGGCGGAGCATTTTGCCGACGAAAAAGCCCCCTTTCTTTCCGCCCGCCGGGTTTCGGAATTGCTTGGCGTGACCATGGTCGAGCTATCCCGACTAATTGGTGTGGCGCGCAACACGCTGACGGCGAAATCCGGCCAGCGCAAGGTGGATCAGGCCTTGAGCCCCGTCGTGCGGATTCTCGCCATGGCCACGGAGATGGCGGGCAACGAGCACCGAGCGGTGATCTGGTTCAAACACCAGCCGATCCCGGGCTGGGCGGGCAAGACCGCCTATGATCTGGTCGGCGAGGGCAAGGCCGACAAGGTTCTCACCTATCTCGAAGCGGTGCGCGCCGGCGTTTATGCCTGAGAATCTACGGACCGAAACCCTTTGGCGCGCCTATGTTCCGCGCTGGGCCCACGCACCCCTTTCAGGCAAGGGGGCAGCACGGTTTGGTGGGCGCTGGAACCCGGTTGGAGCTGAGGCGATCTATGCTGCGCGCGAGCTTTCAACAGCCTGGGCCGAGTATAATCAGGGCTTTGTGCAGCATCCTGCGCTTATTGCGCAGCTGACACTCTCTGAAGCACGGCTGGCGGATTTGACCAACGCCGCGGTGATGGCGGTTCACGGCGTTTCGACTGAGATTCATCAATGCGAGTGGCGGGCCGAAATGGATGACGGCCGTGTGCCAGAAACACATCGTGTGCGCGAAACCCTTATGGAAAAAGGCTTTCACGGGGTCATTTACCCGTCCTACATGTCACCCGGCGGAAGCTGTGTGGCGCTGTGGCAATGGAACGGGGAGGGGAGGCCGGTTCTTTCCGTCACCGACCCCGAGCACCGGCTGCCAAAGGATGCTGCATCCTGGCTTTAGTCAGCGATATCCGCGGCGCTCCTTGATTTTCTTCAGCCGCAGGAGCGCGGCTTCTGCCGACTTGGTGTTGTCGAAAAGATTGATCTTGAACTGCCCGCGCGTGCCGATCCGTCCCCATTGCCGGACAAGCGCGGCATCACCGAACAGTGTCGGCTCGACGGAAAGCGTGTAATAGCGCGCCATGTTGCGGGCGGGATCGACGCGTCTCAGGGAGCATTGATGCGGGTGGATAGCCATGCCGTGACGGTTGCCTGGAAGGGGCGTGTGCGTCCAACGCATTTCGTGAATCGATTGCCGGCAACCGATTCACGTTGCTGATCGATCAGAGACCGCTCGCCTTGGTAAGGTTGACACGAAACCGGTCGCGCCGTCGCTGATAGCGGCGGGTCATTTCCGCACTCGTGTGGCCGAGCTGCTTCTGGACGAAACGCTCATCCACTTCCGCTGAAGAGGCGAGGCCAGCCCGCAGGGAGTGGCCGGAGAACAGCTTCTCCCGCTCCTTTTCGGGAAGGTCGGGGCGCAGGCCCGCATCGAATGCGGCGCGTTTTACCAGGCGGGCAATATGCCTGTCATTAAGCCGGCTTCCCTCAACCGTGCTCTGGCCGCGAATCCCGCGGAAGAGCGGGCCGTGGGCGATGCGCCCGTGCCGCATCCACGTCTTCAGCGCCTCCACGGGGCAGGAGCGGTCGGCCGAGCCGCGCCCGATCTCAACTTCGCGCCAGCCCGTCTTGCCGCGCAGGGTGATCAGGGCGCCCTTGTCGAAGATCTCCACCCAGCCACTGCCATCCTCGGTCTGGTCGGGGCCGGGATCGAGCCCGACAATCTCGGAACGGCGCAGACCGCCGGCGAAGCCAACAAGCAGGATGGCCCTGTCCCTCAAGCCGCGCAGATCGTTGGAAAGTGTCTCGATCATGGCCAGGATGTCTTCGGCAAGAAGAGCTTCTTTCTGTACGGGCGGGCGGCCATGCCTGCGGCGAATGCCGGCAAAGACCTCGGCGATGTGTGGATCCTTGCGGTCGAGCCTGTCTCCGCGCTGGGAATAACTCTGGGACAGGCCGGAGAGCCTTCGTTCCAGAGTAGATACTGTCGGACGCGGATTGTCGGAAGCACAGGCAGAGAGATAGAGGCCGACCACACGTGGGTCAGCGGGAAGGGGAGAATAGCCGGAGCGGCGGCACCAGGATGAGAAGTGGCGCCAATCGGCCGCATAAGCGCGCTGCGTGGCTTCGGATCGGGCCGCACGGGCATAATTGCGTGCGGTTTCCACGAGGGGATCGATTGAGGATGGCGATAGAGGGGAGTGACTCTCTTCATCCATCGCAAGCACAAGGTCGAGAATGTCAGGCAGGTCTGAACTGTCTGCGGCGGGTTCGGGGGATTTTAACCCAATACCGGTATCCTCTGAAGGGAGAGATTCCGAGTCCAAAGGCTCCTCAGATGCTGCAGGCTTCTCCAAGCGGTGTCTTTGCGGAGTTTGCTCGTTATCAGAGGTCATTTCGGCTTGTTTTTTTGATGTCCGATAATGCAATCTTATCGGACATTATATTAAAATGACAAGCTGTGCGGTTTTATGCGAGATGTCTGGCATAAACCGCACACAGCGCCTATGTTCCGAACATGGATCCGTCTTCGTCTGCACCGCCCTCGAACCTTTTCCTGCCCCAGTGGACAATGCCACGCACGGCCAATCCACATTTGAGTGATGCTGCGTTTGCGGCAGGCATCGCGCTCAAGACGCTGGATGATCTGGTGCGCAGCGAACCGGCGTGGTCGGGCTGCTGGCGCGCGCGTCAGGCCTTGAAATGTGCGGCGGCGGCATCGAGGCTTATGGGGCGCGGTGAGAGTGAAGTGGGGCTGCGCGATGCCGTGCTTCTGACGTCGGTCGGAGATGACCCGGGGCCTGCCGGCAAGATTTTCCTTGCCCATCGGCGATTGGCATCGCGTCGTTTTGCGGTGTCGTCGTCTTCAATTGCGGAAGTTGCGGGCCTGCTCGGACTGGGCAATGACGCAGGGATCGAGGTTGTGGCCGATCACGCGGAATCGGTACTTCAGTCGGGGCGGGCAGCACCCTTTGCGGCAGCGGAGCTCGTACAGCGGATAATGAGGGAGCGCGCGGACGCCGAGCCGCTGGCTTGGGCGCTCGCTGACGGGCTGATCGCAGCAATGCTGGGCTGGCCTCGTCCTGTTCCGTTGCTTATGGCAGAACGCTACGGACGAGCTTTCCGAGCGGGTGGAGACAGGGGGAGGATCGACCCGTCTGATGCCGAATTCTCAGGCGCGGTGTGCCTGGCGCTCGTTCGCGGTACAGAAGGCGCGCTCCGATCAGCGGGTGACATCTCGCGCCGCGCCGATACACTTGTTTCGGTTCTTCCGAAACTGCGCACCAAGGGAGCGGGGACGGTCGTGCAGCATCTGCTCGATGAAGATGCCCTGCCAGCCTCGGCGCCCGGATGCAATCTTTCCCGCTGGGCGTCGAAGCGGCTCTTCGAGCGGCTTGAGCATTTTGGGGCGGTGCGCGAACTCTCTGGCCGTTCATCATTCCGGATTTTCGGCCTGTAACCGCCTGTGGATAGCCGGGTAATTTTCTGCTGCAACATCGTTTCCTGAATATTCAGCTTGCTTTCCGAGACGGGATTTGGTTCGTACCCGACATCCACAGGGGTGCCGCGTGGCCGCGGCTGAGATGAAGGTGCAAACCTTCGGGCCCTAGAAGCTGATCTGGGTAATGCCAGCGGAGCAAGGAGGACGATCATGTTCGCAGGTGCGCAGCTTTCCCTTTATCCGATGACCGACGATTTCGTTGATGTCATCATGTCGTCGCTCTCTGCGTTCGACCCCTGGCGCGATCGTTTGCGGATCGAAACCGACGACATCTCGACTTTGGTTGTCGGCCCGCCTGAAGTGCTCTTTCCGGCCCTGCGCGATTTCTATGTCGCTGCCGCATCCACGCGGCATCACGTCGTCATGCGCACCACGCTTTCGCGCGGCTGTCCCGGAGAGCCGGATGATCCGATCTGCGCGACTTCGGCTCTGGCCAACCCTTCCGAACCGCTTGCCGACCGACAGAAGGCCGCACTTGCGGCGGTGGCTGATGCCAAAACCATGTCGGAGATCGCACGCGCGCAGTTCTCACTCTATGTCATGGGTGCCGGCGACCACATGGCGGAGATCATGGGCTGCATCGACTTCCTGAAGGCGAGCGGCGTCTTCGACCGCTCGAAGAATTTCTGTTCGCGCCTCAAGGGAGATGCGGGTCCGGTTTTTGCAACCCTGGAACAGGCGTTCTGCAGCTTCGGCCCGCCCGAAGGCCATGTTACGATTGACCTGACAGTTTCCGCCAACAGCCCTTCCACGGCCTGACCCCATGCCGAATAGTCTACCCCGCTCGGCGGGTGGACGGTTGATAGGCGGTCTGCCCGCGCTCGGAAGTGTTGCCGCTTCCATCGTCCTTTGGGAAGTCTACGTCCGGCTGTCGGGCATATCGCCGCTTGTCCTGCCGGCGCCCTCACGTGTCGTGGAACAGATGGGGACGAACCGGGCGCTGCTGTGGGACAACACGCTTCCGACCCTGAGTGCCACGCTGACGGGTTTCGCGTTCTCCGTCAGTATCGCGTTTGTGCTGTCGGTTGCGCTCGATTTTCTGCCGAAAGCGCGGCGCGCGCTGTTCCCGATTTTCGTGGTGAGCCAGACCTTGCCGCTGGTGGCGATCGCACCGCTGGCGGTGTTGTGGTTTGGCTTCGGGCTCACGCCGAAAATCCTGCTCGTTGCGCTTGTCACCTTCTTTCCGATGCTGGTCGCACTGGTGGACGGTTATGAATCAACCGATCCCGAGATCGAAACGCTGATGCGTTCCATGGGGGCATCGCGCTGGAAGGTGTTTCGCGCAGCGCGGTTTCCCTCCGCGATGCCCTATTTCTTTGCAGGCCTCAGAATCTCCATCACCTATGCGGTGGTGGCGGCGATATTTTCCGAATATGTCGGCGCGCGTGCCGGACTTGGGATCGTCATTCTCAATGCCAAGAACAGTTTTCGTCCCGATCTCATGCTGGCAGCCGTGGTCGTGAGTTCGACGCTGACGCTGCTTCTCTTCGGCGTGTCCGCCTTGCTGCAGCGGGTGTTGCTGCGCTGGCGGGAAGCGGGGCAGGGACAATGAGCGCTCTGGAACTGTGCAATGTGGGTGTCAGGATTGGTGAGACAGAGGTTCTAGACGATGTGTCTCTGTCGGTGGGGCAGGGGGAGTTCGTTTCCATTCTCGGCCCCTCGGGTGCCGGCAAATCGACGCTGTTTCGCCTGCTCACCGGCGCGCTTGAACCCGATCGTGGGGCAATCATGCTGGATGGGTCAGCGCTGAAACGCGACGGCAGGACCTTCGCCTTCATGCCGCAGCGCGATGCGCTGATGCCGTGGCGGCGCATCATCGACAATGTGATCCTCGGGCTTGAGGTGCAGGGCGTGTCGCGCACCGAAGCGCGCGCACGAGCACTGCCGCTCTTTGCCGAATTCGGACTGGCGGGTTTCGAGGAGCGGTATCCGGCAGAACTTTCGGGCGGGATGCGCCAGAGGGCTGCATTGCTGCGAACGGTCATACAGGCGCGGCCCATTCAGCTTCTGGACGAACCCTTCGGCGCGCTCGATGCGCTGACGCGCGCGCAGATGCAGCGCTGGCTGGAAGACCGTTGGCGTGCTGCCCGCTGGACCACGCTGCTTGTCACGCACGATGTGCGGGAGGCGGTGGCGCTTTCCGACCGCATCTATGTGCTGTCGCGTCGTCCTGCCCGCGTGATTTCGGAAGTGGTTATCCGCGCCCCGCGCCCGCGCCTCGGTTCGGCTCTGCCGGCCGAAGCGCGCGCGCAGGAAGAAGAGCTTTTGCACACCTTGCTCAATCAGACAGGAGAATGACGATGAAACGCCTGATAGCCGCCGCCCTGATGCTGGGCGCGCTGGCACTGCCTGCAATGGCGCAGGAACGCTTGAGTGTTGCGCTGGACTGGACGCCCAATACCAACCATGTGGGGCTGTATGTTGCGCAGGCGAAGGGCTGGTTCAACGAAGCCGGCCTCGATGTGGAGATTCTCCCTTACACGGATACCTCGTCTGGCACGCTGGTGGCGACGGGTGTCGCTGAACTCGGCATTCTGAGCTCCGTCGGGTTCTACAGCCAGCGCGCTACGGGTGCCGACCTAACGGTGGTCATGGCGGTCATGCAGCATGAGACGGGTCGCCTGGTCTTCAATGGGGAGCGTGAGAACATTCAGCGTCCTGCCGACCTCGATGGCATGACCTATGCGGGTTTTGGTAGCGCATGGGAGCAGGCGCTCATCTCAACGATCATCCAGAACGATGGTGGCAAGGGTGAGTTCGAGACCGTCACGCTCGGCACGTCTGCCTATGAGGCGCTTGCCAATGGGACGGTGGATTTCACGCTTGAGGTGAGCACATGGGAGGGGGTGAACTCGGTGCTTCTCAACCGGCCGCAGCGCGCATTTCGGTATGCCGATTATGGCGTGCCCGATCAGCACACCACCTATCTGGGGGCAAATGGCACCTGGCTAAAGGACAATGCCCAGATCGCTGAAGCTTTTGTGCAGGCCGCACAGCGCGGCTACGCATTTGCCGCTGAAAACCCGGAGGAAGCAGCGGAGATGCTGATCGCCGAAACTGGCGGCATGCTCTCCAATCCCGAACTGGTGCGGGCCTCGATGAAGGCCATCGTGGATGGCGGCTATCTTCAGGACGAAGGCGAGCCGGTGGGGCTGATCGACGCCGACATGTTTGGCAACATCACGAAATTCATGTTCGAAGCCGGTGTAATGCGCGATCCAGATGGTAAGCGCCTTAAGGAAATGCCGGATGTCTCGACCTGGTTCAGCAATGCATTCTTGAAGCGTTAGCTCGGCTGCGTTTGGGAGAGCAGGGCGGGTAAGGCCAGTTTGCCTGCCCGATGTTGTTTGTTCAGAAGCGCTCCGAGAGGGGGCGGCAGGGGGCTGCCGCATAAAGCACCACGAAAAAGCGGGGCCGAAGCCCCGCTCTCCCGCTGCCCCTAGCTGGATCAGTTGGTCTCGGGTTCCCAGATTTCCTCGACCGAGTATTTGCCATTTTGCACGCTGATGAGCGATACCGGCTTCGGCGGCACCATGGTCTCGCGCGTGTAGCTGATCTCGCCTGTCACACCCTTGAAGCCGCGCGTCTCGGCAAGAGCGTCGCGGATCTTAGCCGGCTCTGCAGACTCGGCCCGGCGGATCGCGTCCGCGACCAGCATCAGTGCGTCATAGCCTAGCGGAGCAAATGCGTTTTCGGGGTCAATCCCGTATTCGGCCTTGTAGTCGGCGATGAACTTCTTCACCTCTTCGCGGTCATCGGCACGATAGGTGTGGGTGGAGAAATAGACATCATTGGCAAGCTCCGGTCCAGGTACGGTGGACACCAGTTCGGTATCGAAACCATCACCGGACACGATCGGCATGGTGATGCCCTGCTCGCGGATCTGCTTGACAGAGAGGCCGGCCTCAGACGGGATCGCCGAAACGAAAACCGCATCGGGTGCGGGATCGATGGAGGCAAGACGCGCGATCTGCGCGGAGAAATCCGTGTCGCCCATCATGAAGCTGTCTGTGCCGATGATCTCACCGCCGCGCTCTTCAAAGCGCTCGACGAAGAACTTGCTGAGCGCCTTGGTGAAGTCCATGGAATTGTCGGTCCAGACCGCGACCTTGCGGGCGCCGAGCTTGTCATAGGCATAGTCGGCAATGGCGTATGACTGATCATCGTCGCCGAACGGCGCCATGAACATGTAATCGCCAACCCACTGGGGAAGCTCGGGATGTGTTGCGCCAGACGTGACGAACGGGATGCCTGCTTCCTGGAACAGCGGTGCACCGGCCATGACGAAAGTGGTGTCGGACTCGCCGATGCCGGCCACCACGCCCTCTGAAATGAGGCGCTGTGCAGCCTTCGCCGTTTCCTGCTGATCCGTCTTTCCGTCCGGCGCGATCAACTCGATCTGCTGACCCAGAAGACCGCCATCGGCATTGATCTGCTTGACGGCGAGTTGCGCGCCCTTGAGCGATGGACCGTCGAGTGACGACATACCGCCGGTCACGTTGTAAAGCGCGCCGATCTTGATGGTTTCCTGCGCGTTGGCGGCGCTCATGCCAGCGGCCATGGCGGTGGCAAAGGCCACCGATGCGGCAATCAAGTGTTTCATGGCAATCTCCCTGCTTCTTGTTGAATTTCACCCTCTGACGCAAGGTACCCCGGGAAGGCTCATGCGTTGGTCAACAGCATGACTCTGCAATTGGAGAACGTCAATCGAATGATACATTTTTTCTTCCAAATGGCAATTTTGTCTGATTTGATACATTCGAGAAATGCGCAAAGGGAAGCGGAGCGGCGGCTATGAACGTGTTGGAGGATCTGCGGCGGGCCCTGCCCGAACTCAGCAGCCGCGAAGCGCGCGCCGCCCGGCACCTAATCGCCAATTATCCGATGGCCGGCCTGACCACGGTTGCCGAATTTGCCGAACAGAGCGGTGTCAGCACGGCAACGGTCCTGCGTCTGGTCAAGCGTCTTGGCTTTCCCGTCTATGCGGAATTTCAGGAAGCGTTGCGAAGCCATATAGAAGAGAGCCTGCAATCGCCGCTTCTCCGTTTCGGGGAGCGGAAGGTGCGCGACGAGGCCACCGACAAATCGTATCTAGCGCGCACCAGTGATCGGATGGCCGAGTATTTCAGCAGCCTGCCCGACCTCATTCCGGAAAAGGAATTCGATAGGGCGGCAGCTCTGCTGGCAGACCCCAAGCGCGACATCCATTTGCTTGGCGGACGTTATTCCTCCCATGTGGCGCGTTATATGGGCGATTTGCTTTCGGCAATACGTGGACGCGTTCACCCGGTCAGCGGTCAGACGCAGACCTGGCCGCAGTTCCTGCTCGACATGGGCAGGGGCAGCGTTCTGGTGGTGCTGGATGTGCGCCGATACCAAGACGATGTGGTGCAGTTCACCCATGCTGCGTCCAAGCGCGGCGCCATAGTCATTCTCCTGACCGATATCTGGCAATCGCCGGCCGCCCGTTCGGCTGACCTCGTTTTGACCTTTCCGGTGGAATCGCCGTCGATCTTCGACGTCCTGACCGTCGGAATGGGGGTTGCCGAAGCGCTCGTGGGCGCCGCGGCAAGCAAGGCGGACACAGCCGGTCGCACACGCTTCGAGACACTCGAGGATCTGCGGAGCAGGCTTGCGGAAGGCACGTTCGGTGAGGAACGGGGCAAATCAAAACGGAAATGAGGGGTTCGATGAAACGCGAAGAAATCATCATGTTGTGCACCGCGGATCTGGCCGGACAGGTCCGGGGCAAGGGGTTCCCGGCTTCGGATCTGGACACGCGGCTGCGCAAGGGGATCGGCTGGACGCCCACCAACTGCATGATCACCGCGCATGGCCCGATCGCGCCGACGCCCTGGGGACCTTATGGCGATACGGTGCTTACCCCCGACCCGGCCACGCGTGTACGTGTCGATTTCGGCCCGGATGCAGCTGCCAGCCACTTCATGATGGGCGACATCATGAACCTGGATGGCACGGCTTGGAGTGTGTGTCCGAGGGGATTTCTCAAGCGGATGCTGCGTGAATTGGAGGAGCGGCACGGGCTGCGGATCAAGGCGGCTTTCGAGCACGAATTCATGCTGGAAGGCATGGAGGAGCGCCCGAATGCGAGCTACGCGCTCGATTCCTTCCGCCGCCAGGGGCAGTTTGCCGAGACTTATCTGGGTGCACTCAAGGAAGCGGGTCTGGAGATCGACACGTTCATGCCTGAATATGGGCCCATGCAATACGAAGTAACGGTCGGGCCGGCCGATGATGAACGCTCGGCCGATCACGCTATCGCCGTGCGCGAGATTGCGCGGGCCGTCGCCCAGCATTTCGGTCACCGGGCCAGCTTCACCCCGATCCTGCGACCGGATGCCGTGGGCAATGGCGTTCACATTCATTTCGGCCTCCTCGACGCCGAGAGCGGCGCGCCGGTCAACCACGATGCTTCAGCCCCGAATGCGGTCTCTGCAAAAGCGGCCAGCTTCCTGTCGGGTATCCTCTCGCTGATGCCCGCTATCACGGCGGTAACCGCTGCTTCGACCATTTCCTATCTGCGCCTGACGCCGGATCGCTGGAGTGCGGCTTATAACAATCTGGGCGAGCGCGACCGCGAGGCCGGCCTGCGCATATGCCCCGTGTTTCCCGGCGCGGGCGTCGACATCGCAAAGCAGTTCCATTTCGAATTCCGTGCGGCGGATGCGGCGGCCAGCCCCTACATGGTGCTGGGCGCGCTGGTGGCCGCCGGCCTTCACGGCCTGGATGCAGGCTTGCCCGAGCCTCAGGTCTGTCGCAAGCCGCCCCAGCATATGACGGAAAGCGACCGGCAGGCGCTGGGCGTTGTCAGATTGCCGCAATCTCTGCAGGCCGCGCTCGACCTCTTCGAAGGCGAGGCGGCGTTACGTCCGCTTTTCGGGGAGGAGCTGGTTTCGGCTTATCTCGCACACAAGCGGTTCGAGGCAGAGCTGATGAAAGAACTTTCGCCCGAAGACCAATGCGCGAAGTATCGGCAGGCCTATTGAGGCTCGGGCGTGCGGGGGGAGGTGTAGAGCATCTCCCCTTTAGCACGGGCGTGTAATGCCGGCCGAATTCAGGCGAAATCGCGTTTCATCGCGGCAATCAGGCTGTCCGTGGTCTCCATGCGGCAATAGCCCTTGAACGCGTTGAGCGCCGCGTCATGCCGCGCCTGCGTGTCGGTCGCGCAACCATCGGAAACGCAGATCATGTGAAAACCGCGATCGGCACCGTCGCGGATTGTATGGTCCACACACTGATCGGTCAGGAACCCCGTCACGGTGATCGTGTCGAGCCCTATATTGCGGATCAGATACTCGAAGTTTGTCGAGTTGAAGAGGCTCGAGGAGGTTTTGGGTATGACCATCTCGTCGCCTTGCGGGGCAACCTCATCGATCACCTTTGCATCCAACGATCCCTTGGGAATGAAGAAGTTCGACAGCTTGTAGTCGAGACTGCGGTCGCGTCCGTCTTCGGTGAAGTTCTCCATCACCGTGTAGATCACTTCAACGCCATGGGTGCGGGACGCATCTATGAGCCTTGCAATGTTGGGAATGACCTGACTCCGGGCAGCGTCGTAGAACTCGGGGCGCGGCTGGCGGTTTGCCTCGTCCATCACCCAGTTCTGGACATCGATGACCAGAAGTCCGACGCGCTCCGGGCGCAGCGGCTGCGCCCGCGTCTCGTAAACATCCCTTTGGCGCGGTGCGCTCATTGCGTTTTCCTTCCGCTGAAGAGGCGCCGCACGAAAGCGGGTTCGCCGCTACCGAACAACCCGCCCGGCTTGAGATAGAGAACAACGATCAAGCAGAGCGCGACGATGACCTGGCTCATGCCATAGAGGCCGATGCTTTCTTCCACCGGGCGCAGCGCCTCGGAGAGAACCGTGATGGCCGTTGCCGCAACCACTGCCCCGGTGATGCTGCCCGATCCGCCGATCACGACCATCACCACGATGTTGAAAGCAAGCAGGACGGAATAGGTTTTCGGTGTGACCACACTGATGAGATGGGCCAGCAAAGCGCCTGCCATGGCCGCCATGACGGCACCGATCACAAAGGCAAGGATCTTCAATCGCGCGGCATTGATGCCGCTGCAGGAGGCAGCGAGCTCATTCTCCCGCACCGCCATCATCGCACGTCCGAGCGAGGAATATTTGATCCGCCAAGTGATCGCGACAACGATGACAAGGAAGCCCAGCGCCCACCAGATGTTCACATGACGCGGCAGGCCACTGAGGCCCGCGCCGCCACGCGTGATGCCATCCCAATTGGTGGCGAGACCCTGCACAACGATGATGAGCCCCAGCGTTGCAACCGCGAGATAGTGCCCCTTGAGACGCAACACGGCCCAGCCGATGGCCAGCGCCACCAGTCCACCGACCAGGCCCGCGATCAGCAGGGCAGGGAACATGGAAAGTTCCGTCGAAGCCAGCCAGTCGGGCAGTCCCGGCAGCATCGATCCCTTGCGCCGCGCAGAGAAGGTCAGAATCGCGGCCACATAGGCTCCAATCGTCATAAACGCGGGATGCCCGAGCGAGAACAGTCCGGTGAGACCATTGGTCAGTGTCAGGGAGACGGCGAGCGCCGCATTGATGAACAGAAGCGCGAGCAGTGTGACGAGATAACTGTTCAGCCCCTGCTGCGCGGCCCAGACAGCCGCAGCGGCTGCAATGACGGTCACAATGGCAGCAACGAAGCCGCTGCGGGGCGTTGCCGGAGCCGATGCGGTTTCCGTCACGGATGTGGTCTGCGGGCTGGTCTGCATGTCAGGCGCGCTCCTCGGTCTGGCGAACGAACAGGCCGGAGGGGCGAACCAGCAGGATCACGATCAAAAGCAGGAAGACGAATGTATCCCGATAGCCGGAGAATTCCTGCGGCAGAAGGCCGACGAACAGAACTTCCGAAAGACCGAGAATATACCCGCCCATCATTGCTCCGCCGATCGATCCGACACCGCCAATCACGCAGGCGACAAAAGCCTTGAGGCCCGGCACGAAGCCGAGAAGCGGATCGATCTGCCCGAATTTGCCACCCCAGAAAAGGCCCGAAACAGCGGCAAGCGCGCTGCCAATGGCGAAGGCTGCGAGGATGGTTCGGTTCACCGCAACGCCCATCAGACGGGCTGCCGTCAGGTTCTCGGCGGTTGCGCGCATCGCTCTCCCGAGCCGCGTTCGATAGACCACGAGGAACAGGCCGCCGATGAGAAAAAGCGTCAGAACGATGATGGCGATGTCCGTCAGCGATGCGTTCACACCGCCGAAACCCACCCGCTGACGCATGAAGGCGGGGAAGAGGAAATTCCTCGGCTGCCCAGAGAGGATCATCAGCGCGCTGTTTTGAATGGCAATGGAGACTGCGAGGGTCGCGATAAAGCCCGTCACCTGGCTCGAGCCGCGTATTGGGCGGAAGACGATGGTTTCAATGGTCATGCCGGCGATGGCGCCGATTGCGAGAACGAAAACGAGAATCAGCGGCCAGGGCACACCGGCGGTTACGAGTGCCAGAGTAGAGAAAGCACCGATCATCACGAGATCGCCATGGGCGAAATTGATCAGCCGAACGATGCCGTAGATCATCGAAAAGCCGATGGCGACAAGGGCGTAGAGACTGCCAAGCGCCAGCCCGTTGATAATCTGCTGAAACAGATACTGGCTCATGCCGCTACCCCCAGATAGGACTGGCGTACACGGTCATTGCTGGCGAGTTCTTTACCGGTTCCCGACAAGACGATGTTTCCGTTTTCCATGACATAGGCGCTGTCGGCAATCTCAAGCGCCATGGCTGCATTCTGTTCGATCAGGAGGATGGTGACGCCGGTGGATTTCAACCGTTGGATAACGTCAAAAATCGTCTCGACGACCAGGGGCGCAAGTCCGAGGGATGGCTCGTCGAGCAACAGCATCTTTGGCTTGGCAAGGAGCGCTCTCCCAATGGCCACCATCATCTGCTCCCCGCCTGAAAGTGAGCCAGCAGCGACATTGGCCCGCTCTGCCAGAATGGGGAAGAGCGTGTGTACCTCCTCCATCGTGCGGCGCACCTCTGCGCGGTCTCGCTGCGCGTAGGCACCCATGTCGAGGTTTTCGGCGACGCTGAGCGACTGGAAAATCTGCCGTCCTTCCGGGCAGTGGATCAGACCAGCGCGCACGATCTTCTCCGATGACAGCCGGGTAAGATCCAACGTCTCACCTTCGGTGTGCAGCAAAGCGCTGCCCGAACGCGGGCGCAGAAGGCCCGAGAGCGTGAGAAGCGTGGTCGATTTGCCTGCGCCATTGGCGCCGATCAAAGCCGCGAGCTGGCCTTGTCGTACATCGAAAGATACACCTTTCAGCACATGGGTCGCGCCGCGATAGACATTGAGATCGCGCACCTCAAGCATGGGTCTTCTCCTTGCGTCCGGTGCCGAGATAGGCCTCGATGACCGCCGGATCCTTCTGAACCTCCTGCGGGGAGCCTTCTGCTATGAGTTTGCCGCGGTTCAGAACCTGAATGCGGTCACACAGCCCCATGACCAGATGCATATCGTGTTCCACCACCAGGATGGCTATGCCGAATTCCGCATTGACCTGACGAATGAAGGAGACGAGATTACTCGTTTCGGAAGGGTTCAGCCCTGCTGCAGGCTCGTCAAGAAGCAGTGCTGCGGGTTCTCCGGCGAGGGCGCGCCCAATCTCGACTCGCCGCTGGTCGCCATAGGAAAGGTCGCCCGCTCGCTGCTGCGCAAAGGCGCTCAGGCCAATCCGATCAACGATGTCGCGGCTCATCTGACGCAGCGTCTCTTCCGAGCGCCAGAAGGACGGTAGTTGAAACATGGTTGCCAGCGTGCTCGCCGAGTGGCGCATGTGACCACCGCACATGACATTCTCGAGCACGCTCAGATCCTCGAACAGGCGAATGTTTTGAAATGTTCGGGCAAGGCCGGCGTGGGCCATCCGGTGAGGCGGCTGCCCTGTCATATCCTTTCCCGAGACAGAAATGCTCCCGGCTGAAGGTTTGAGCACACCGGTCAGAAGATTAAACGCCGTTGTCTTGCCCGCTCCGTTCGGTCCAATAAGCCCGACAAGATCTCCCCTGCCGAGCCGCAAATCATATCCATCGACGGCCAAGAGCCCGCCAAACCGTTTCGCAAGGCCCAAGGCCTCGATAACCGGCGTGTCACTCACGGCAAATCTGCTCCCTTGTTGTTGGCCCAACGATATGGCGGCTGCGGGACCAGCGTCAACAAAAAGATACATCTTGCAATGAAACAAATGGATTTGTACGATTTCATACAAATCTCTTGGGAGGCATCTGCGTGTCTGATCTGAATGAAACCGCGCTCCACGGGGTCCTGAAGGCGCATGAGCCGCACCCGCTTGAAACGTTCAATGAAAGCGCGGCCTCAGACTACTTCATCATCTGTGAGCATGCGGGGCGGAGGATCCCCGAAAATCTGGGCACGATGGGGCTTTCCGAAAAGGACCTCACACGTCACATCGCCTGGGACATCGGTGCGCTTTCGGTTGCCAGGACGCTTTCGGACATCCTGAATGCACCGCTCTACACGCAACGCTATTCGCGTCTCGTGTGCGACTGCAACCGTCAACCGGATGCGGAAACCTTCACGCCTGAAACCAGCGAGGGAACGGTGGTCCCGGCAAACAGGACTCTCTCACCTGATGAGCGCAGAATGCGGGCAGACGAGATTTTCTGGCCTTTCCACAACGCCGTTTCACAGGCGCTCGACAAGCGCGAACAGGAAGGGCGCAAGACAAGGCTTGTGACGATCCACTCGTTCACCCCTGTTTTTCTGGGTAAGAGCCGTCCGTGGGAAATCGGCATTCTGTTCAATCGCGACAAGTCGCTGTCACCGGCGATGCTCGAATGGTTTCGCCGGAACACGGATCTGTGCGTGGGGAGCAACCAGCCCTATGCCGTGAGTGACGCCACGGACTATGCCGTGCCAGTCCATGGTGAAAGGCGCGGCATACCCTGCGTTGAAATCGAGATCCGCAATGATCTCATCGGGTCTGAGGAAGACGCAGCCGAATGGGCGGATCTCATTGCCAGGGGTCTGGTGGCGTCCGAGCCGCTGCTCTGACGCCTCAAACCGCAAAATGAGACAGCCGTTCAGTCAGCGTGTTTGCGGATGACGCCGTAGACGATGTTGCGATTGCCGCCATAAAAGACTTCGGTGTCAGCATGATTCTTGTCGATCGCACGATCGATTATGTCCTGCATGTCCTTGTCCGCGCGCAGGATCAATGGCCAGTCCATGAACGTTTCCATGTACCCATCAGTCGTGATCTCGTCGCTGAAATTGGCGAACAGGAATTCGCCGCCCGGTTTGACCAGCTCCATGGCGCGCTGCGTGAGGCGGATGGCGACAGCCCGCGGAAGATAATCGTAGAGCCCCGAGGCATAGACAAGATCAAACGTGCCGAGTTTGTAGGCGCGGCGAAGAATGCCTTTCACCGAACCGTCGATGGCTTCGACTCCGGTTCCGGCCAGGTCCCGGTTGACCGTGCCGACACTGATCGGATCCTGATCGAGACCGATCCAGCGCTTCAGTTTTTTCCCGGCCAGGGCGTTGGACAGTTCCGCTTCGCGAAGATGGCCGCAGGCTATGGCCAGAACTTCTGCGTTCTCGACGCGCTCCGCAGTGGCATCCACTGTGCGCGCCAGTATATCGCGCCTCTCACGGCCGGCCACCGAGCTCGCCGCTTCGCTTGTATACGCGTAGATTTCGCGGCCGAGTTCCGTTGAGGAAGCCACGATCTCGTCGGCGCTGGAATGCTTGTAGTAGATGTCGAGCAGGCTGGCATCGCCGGAATAGCCGCGCGGCTTTTCAAAGGACCAGCGCGTAAAGGGATCCTGTTTCAGAAATTCTGAAACAGGGTGTTCCTGCGCCAGGGGAATGAGCTGCTGCCATACGGCGGGCGATGCCTGATTACGCAGTTCGTGCAGGCGGCCTGCAAGCCGATCGACGACCTGCCCCGCTGGCGTGCCCGCTTCGAAACCCTGCCGTGCAAGATCGAGAATCAGCGCCAATTGAGCAATCTTCTCTTTCAGCTCTGTGGAATCGGCAACATCAGACGTTGTCGCGTGTTTCTTGATGAGCTGAGATGTAATCAAACTCTGCTCGTCAAGCTTCAAATGAGAGGCTTGTGCCACTTGTCCGTCCCCTTGGCTGGTCTCGGTCACTATACCCATACCGAGCCCGTTACGAAAGAATTTAATCAATTTAGACTAAAACTTATGCGGGTCAGGATTGCCAGGATTCGCCGGCAGCTAAGACTGCTTCCCGTGGTCTCGTTAACGCATTGTTGACATAAAATGTCGTTTCCAACCGGTGGCAGAGGCCCAAGATGTCGAGTTAAGACATCCTAATTGTTTGCCGTGTAATAAGGATACGTTGCAAAGGAAGGTCACGATGCAACTATCTGCGGATATTGCACGAAAGCTAATGGAAGCGCTTTCGAGCCCTCGTTCGGGACTGGTAGATCCCAAGTTGATGCGATTGCTGTTCCAGCACGACGCTGCCCAGCAGCGTCTGGTGGTTCGTTGGGGCATGTGGGCTGCTGTGCTCAGCTACATGGCTTACGGCGTTTTCGACTGGATTTTGTTTCCCGACATTGCAGGGCAACTTGTGTTTGCCCGGTGTGCTATCGGTATTTCATTCCTGGCGGTGGTTGAATTCGGGATTCGTCGCGGCGCTTCACTTGCTGCCATGCATCTTGTCGCCGCCGCTGCCATCGTCACCGGAGCGGTGGGGTGGTTGCTTCTTGCGCTTGTCACGGCGCATCAGCAGGCACTTTCGCATTTTATCGTCTTCGGCATCGTGTTTGTGCTTGGTGCCAACCTATTCTTTAATTTCCGCTTCATATTGTCGGCTATCTCGTCGACGATCATCGCTTCTGTCTTCGTGGCGGCGACGTTGCTCGTGCTCGAGATCGAGTTCACGTCCCGCCTCGTGATCGCGGCGCTCTTCATCAACTGCCTCGTCTTTTCCCTTTATCTTTCATGGCGATTGGGTGTGGAGCGATACTGGACGTTTCTCGAGGCTCTTCAGGCCAAGTCGCAGGCTCATGCCGCGACCAAGAAGGGTGATGAACTGCACAGGATTGCCAACACGGATCCTCTGACTGGACTTCGCAACCGCCGAGCGATCACAAATGCCTTTTCCGAACTTTACGAAACGTGTGCGGGACAGGAAGACGAGATTGGTGTGGTACTTATCGATGTGGACCACTTCAAGAAGTTCAACGACCGACTCGGGCATCAGGCCGGCGACGATTGCCTTATCCGCGTGGCGCAGACGCTGGAGGAGACGGCAGAGGCCAATGGTTCCATAGTTGGGCGTTATGGCGGGGAGGAATTCCTCGTGCTGAGCCGGATATCCGGGCCTGACGAATTACGAAGTCTGGCGGAGGAATTCTGCCGTGTGGTCGAAAACCTCGAGATCTATCATCCGGACAGGGGGGACGGTGTCGATATCGTGACGATCAGTGCGGGCGCGTCTCAAGCATCGGCCAATGGTGGCGGTGAGTTGCAGGACGTGTTGCAGGAAGCCGACCGCGCTCTCTACATTTCGAAATTCACTGGCCGTTCCCGCGTGACTATTTACGATCCGCAGATCATCGATGCGGACCATTCGGGCGAAAGCCTGGCCGGCCTGTTGGCGCATGCCATCGAAAGACAGTGCATATCAGTCGTCTACCAGCCGATCATTCAACTCGGCACCGAGGAGATCATCGGCTACGAGACCTTGATGCGGCTTAAGGGCAACAACGGGCGCTTGGTGAAGCCCGACATCTTCATACCGGTTGCAGAGCAGAACGGAGCGATTGTCGAACTGGGCGCATGGGTTTTCGAGCAAGCCTGCGCCGACGTGGCGCGCTATAAGCTTGATGGTGTTATTGCCGTGAATATCTCCGCGGTCCAGCTCAAGGCTCCCGGCTTTGCGCTCCGCGTCGCAGAGATGCTCGCGCGTCACGGGCTGGCACCCGCTCAGTTTGCGCTCGAACTCTCCGAGAGAGGCGACATACTGGGGCAATCACAGGCTGCGCAGACGGTTGAGCAGCTACGAAAACTCGGCGTGCAAATCTGGCTTGATGACTTCGGGACCGGTTATGCCGGTATCGATTGTCTGCGCCGTTTTGAACTGGATATCGTCAAGATCGATCGCAGCTTTCTGCCCGACGGGCGGCACCCACGCGATGTGCGGATGCTCACCGGGATGATTCAGCTTCTGCGAAGCCTTGGCCGCACCGTTCTCGTTGAAGGTGTGGAAACTGTGGAACAGAAGAGACTGCTCGAGGAGCTTGGTGTCGATCTCGCACAGGGCTATTTGATTGGCCGGCCGCAGCCTGTGAGCGAGTTCATTGGGGATCAGAAGTCCGAAGTCGCCTGAGAGGCGGCGGTCATCGTTTACCGGCAAACCACAACCTTCGTTGACATAGAATCCCGAACACGGCATCGCCCGGCAACAACCTTGTGTCGGATTGTATCGGTGGATGGGAGCCGGGAATGGTGAAACGCGACTGGTCGGCTGCCGAAGCGGCCGCACATGAATGGCTCGACGCGTGGTCGGGCAACGTGCCGGGGGGCGTGGTTCTCGGCATGCAGAACGGCGCCCCGAAACTGATCGCAGCCGCCGGGCATTGCGGTGCAGGGCTCGGGCCGATCGATGCGGACACGGTGTTTCGCTGGGCTTCCATCACGAAACATGTATTTGCCACCTGTCTTCTGGAATCGAAGACCTTCGCTCTCGAGATGCCCTTGGTCGAGGCACTTCCCGAGCTGGCCACCGCGCCTGCGGCGGTGACGGTCGGCCAGGCGCTCGCCATGCAGGGTGGCTTGCCGGATCCGCGCGAGTGCCTGACCCTGCTCGGTGTGGGAAACCATGAACGCACCGAGGCGGATGCGCTGTATCAGTGGATGGCCGGTTGCGATTGGCTCAATGCGGTGCCGGGCACAGAGGTCGCATACTCGAATGGCGGCTATCGATTGCTGGAAGTGGCAATGGCGCGTCGGGGTTTTGTTTTCTCCGAAATGGTCGCTGCACATGCAGAGCGGCTCGGCATCGGCATGCGGACCTCGGAACACTGGACCGATCCGGTGCCGGGTCTGGTGCCCGGGCATGTACCCGAGGCCGATGGCTGGTCTGAGGGGTTCCAGGGCATGCATCTTTCAGCTGCCGGCTCGCTTTCCGGATCGGCGATGGACCTTGCACGCTGGCTTGGTGATCTGATGCCCCGCGCGATTTTCAACCGTATTGCCCGGCCCATGCCGCTGGGCTCGGGAGAGGCAACGGGCTACGGTCTTGGAATAAGCTTGGCACGAATTGGCGGTATGGCGGTGCCGGGCCATGGCGGCGCGCAGGCCGGGTATCGTGCGGGTTTTCTTTGTGACCCCGAGGATGGAACTGTGCTCGTCGCGCTCACAAACCGGGATGATGCCGATGCCACCGGGCTGATTGCCCATGTCTGGGCGGCGCTTTGCGGGGTCGCGCCGGGCACCTTGCCGAAGCCCGCAGGGGAATGGGCACCTCCGGGTTTGTATGTGGCTGCGGGGGGGGCGCTATGGGCCGAGGTTCGGCCAGGGTCGATCATCGTCCGCGACGCGGAAGAAAAGCTGTTTGAGGGTGACGACGGCTGGTTTGTTTCCAGGGCGGCACAATCGGACATGCGGTTGCGCTTTGCCGAGGGGGCTCTGACCGGGACGCTGTTTCACCGCCCGGTACGTCTTCTTCCCGCCCGGGACGATCAGGCGGTGCCTGATCTCGACGGAAACTGGATCAGCGATGGTGCATTCTTGCAGATCCGGGGACGGGTTCTCAATTGGGGAGGGGGTCCGCGCAAATGCGCGGCGCCCATGACTCCGCTCGGGAATGGCCGATGGCTGTTTGAAGCCAATGGCCGGCGCATTTGCCTTGACCGCCTTTCGGACGACCGGCTGAGGCTCTCCCTTGCAAGGGCGCGGGGTGTGGAATACCAGCGCCTTTAGCTGGCAAACACCTTGCAGGACGCTTGAACTCGGCTGCTGAAGCGTAGGATTTCTGCGTGCCGCGCCAGCCTGCAGAATAGGCCGCGTAGCGGGCCGCGCGATTGAGCGCCTGTTCCGTGTCTCCCGTTGCTGCGAGGAAATGTGCGAAGGAGTCGATGAAGGCATCGCCCGCACCGGTCGTGTTTACCTGGGTCACACGAACCGGCTCGATGGAAGCAAATCGATCTGGGGTGACGAGACGTGCGCCCCGCGCCCAGGCGTGACGATGATCGTGCAGATGCCTTTTTCGATGAGGCTGCGGGCAGCGGCAAGGATTTCATCTTCGGTACCAGTCGGCATGCCTGAGAGGAGGAAGAATTCGCTCTCATTTGGCACGAGGAATCCGAGGCTTTCGAGATCTGCGACGTTGAGTTCCTTCGCGGCCGGTATCGGCGTTGAACTGCTCGACACCGTCGCGCATGCGGTCGAACCAGGCAATGCTGTCGACCTTCACGACGGTCGCGATCGTGTATTTCTCGTCGTCTTTCGTGGCGATCAGCTCATTGTTGAGCTTGGATGTATCCACGATCTGTTCTGCGAGCGCTGATGTGCCCAAAAAGGGGACAGGGCGATAGATGCTGCGGTGAGCAGAGCATTCATTGACGTGTCCCCCCTGCTCGATCCCGAGAACGCGCGGACACGTGCGGCCAGGACTCATATTGAACGAATCAGCTCATTACCTTGTCATAATATTGATCCATTCACTTCAATATGATCATATTCAATCATAACCCGCAGCCCTTGTAAGCGAATGACCAAACTTGCACACAAGTGGCCTGGCGATGGAGTATCGCTCGAACCAAATGGCCAGGAGAATCATGTGGCGAGACCTTCCGGACGAGCGGCGCGTATCGAGGCTTTAAAGAAGCTCTGTGCCTCCGGCACGATTTTGCACATCGCCGAAGCCGCGCAGGAGCTCAACACTTCCGAGATAACGATCCGGCGAGATCTGGGGGATGGCGAAAACGGCATTCTGTGTCTGGGCGGCTACATCATGTCGGCCAACGAAAATGGAGAGCGCTATTCCTTGTCGCATGCTCAGGGCACGAACACGCAGGCCAAAACGCAGGTGGCGCGTCGGGCAGCGGCTTTGGTCGAACCGGAAGACACGATCTTCGTGGATTGTGGATCGACGCTGCAATATCTTGCCGCGAGCCTTCCGCAGAATGCGAATGTCACGGTCGTGACGCAGGCGATGAACATCGCGGAGATGGTCTCCCGGCTGGATGGCGTGACCCTGATCCTGCTGGCCGGAATCTATCATCCCGAGAGCGGAAGCTTCAGCTCTGACACCGCGCTTGGCATGCTGCGGGAAATCAACATCACCAAAGGCTTTTTCTCCGCCGCCGGAATCCATGAAAGCGAAGGCGTGACCTGCTTTCACTTTCATGAGGTTTCCGTCAAACGCGCGGCGATGGCGCGGTCGCAGCGGAGATTTCTGGTTTCCGATGCCTCCAAATGGGGAAAGCTGCGCCCGGCAACTTTTGCCCAGCTCAATGAGTTTGAGACATGGATCGGGCAACCCGAAACCGAATGAGGCGCGCCGCTTCATCACGGCGCCAAAAATTCAGTCGCGCAGAACGGTAAGCCGTTCCGACTCCCAACTGATCCAGAGCTGCTCATTCGCAATTTCGGCGGCCTTGCCCGCATCCATATAGGCGCGGATGACACTGTCTTCGCGTTCACCGACGCGGATATCCAGCGAGGTGCGGCTGCCTTTGAATAGCTTGCTCACCACCCTGCCTTCGATCGCGTTCTGATTGGCGGGCTTCTTGTTGTGGCAGTTCACGTTTTCCAGGCGCAGAGAGGCGGTGACGTTCTGGCCCTCGGCCGGACGGTGACCGTGGCCCGAGCCGCGAATGGAAAGGCCGTTCCAGTCAAGAACGACGGCATTCTCCTCAACCCCGCGAACGGTGCCGTTGATCAAATTCGTTTCGCCGATGAACTCGGCGACGAAACGGCTTTCGGGGCGGAAATAGAGATCTTCAGGCGTACCGTCCTGTTCCACGCGGCCCGCATTCATGACGACAATGCGGTCGGACATGGTGAGTGCTTCTTCCTGGTCGTGGGTGACGAAGAAGAAGGTCTTGCCGGTGCGCTTCTGAATGTCTTTCAGTTCGATCTGGACCTGACCGCGCAGCTTGGCATCGAGTGCACCGAGCGGCTCGTCGAGCAGCAGGAGTTTCGGGTCGGGAGCGAGCGCGCGGGCAAGCGCGACGCGCTGGCGCTGGCCGCCGGAGAGCTGATCCGGCGTGCGATCGCGGAAGCCGGAAAGCTGCAGGAAGTCGAGCAGTTCCGCCATGCGACGCTCGATCTCCGGGCGCGATTTTCCCTTGAGTTCGAGCCCGAAGGACACGTTTTGGCCCACAGTCATGTGCGGGAAGAGCGCATAGTCCTGAAACACCATATTGACGTCGCGCCGGTTGGGGGGCAGGCGGGTCACATCGACCCCATCAAGCACGATCCGGCCCTCGGTGGGGTTTTCGAAGCCGCCCAGCATGCGTAGGGTCGTCGACTTGCCGCAGCCCGAGGGGCCGAGGAAGGTGACGAATTCGCCGGCCATGATCTTCATGTCCAGTTGATCCACGGCGACAACATTGCCGAAGCGCTTGGTGACGTTGTCGATATGGACGATGGTGTCCTTTTCGCCGGTCATGGTCAGGACCCTTTGTTCAGGCGCCGCATGGAACGCTCGGCCCAGAGGCCGAGGATCGCGGTCATGATGAGAACGATGGTGGAAATGGCGTTGATTTCGGGCGACATGCCCGAACGCAGCTTGGCGAAGATCAGCACCGGAAGCGTCGGCTGGTAACCGCCGAGGAAGAAGGCGCGCACAAAGTCGTCAAAGGACAGGAGCATGCAGAAGATGCCGGCTCCGATCAGCGCGGGCTTCAAATAGGGCAGCGTGACGCGGAAGAAGGCGACGATGCTGTCGGCTCCCAGATCGCGCGCAGCCTCGATATGGCTTTTCGGTTGGGTTGAAAGGCGGGCCATCACCACCAGAGCGACGAAGGGCACATTGTGCACCGTGTGGCCCAGAATGATGGCGAACATGCCCGGCTCGATGTCGATCAGGCGGGCGAAGATGCGCAGCGCGATCGCCGAGATGATGCCGGGGATGACCGCCGGCAGGCAGGCGAGTGCGAAGATGATCGCCTTGCCGCGGAACTGGTTGGGGCCAAGAAACACCGCCACCCATGTGCCGATGATCAGGGACAGGATCGTGGTCGCAATGGCGATGGTCATGGAATAGCCGAAGACCGACAGGACCTCCGTGTCCTGTATGACGGTGGCGTACCAGTCGAGTGTCCAGGAACGGATCGGGAAACCGATGAACTTCGAATCCTTGAAGCCCATGGTCACCATGAGCGCCAGCGGCACGAAGAGATATACGATGAAGGCCCAGTAGATGACCGACATCAAAATGCGTGTGTTGCGGGTCATCGCATCATCCCCTTTCCGTCACGGCCCATCAGCTTGAGGAAAAGGCCGGTTACGCCGAGCGTCGCGATCAGCATGATCGAGGAAAAAGCGGCGCCCATGGGCCATTGATCGCCCGCGACGTGGAAGAAGCCGGCGATCGTTTCAGCAAAGACTGTCGAGCGTGGCCCGCCGAGCAGCACCGGCGTCGCGTAATAGCCCGTGGAAATCAGGAAGACGAGGGTGCAGCCCGAGGCGATGCCTTCTTTGGAAAGCGGCAGCGTGATGCGGCGGAAGCGCGTCCACGCACCCGCACCGAGATCGGCTGCGGCTTCGAGATAATTGTCTGGCAGCTTTTCCAGCGCCGAGTAGAGCGGCAGAAGCATGTAAAGCGCGGTCAGATAGATAATGCCGACACCGAGCGAGAAGCCCGTATACATGAACGGTATGGGTCGATCGATGAGCCCGAGCGACTTGAGCGCCAGATTGACCGCGCCGTTGTTGCCGAGCAGGATCATGATCGCGTAGGTGCGCACGATCTCACCCACCCAGAACGGAATGAGCAGGAGCAGCAGGAACAGAAGCTGGTTCTTGCGGCTTACATGCTTGGCCAGAAAATAGGCCACCGGATAGGTGATGAGCAGCGTGATCGCGGTGAAGATGAACGAGAAGGCCAGTGTGCGGAAGAACGGGATGATGAACACCCGGTCCTGAAAGAACGCTGCCCAGTTCGCGAGCGTGAACTGCGGCTCATGACCCACTTTCGGCGGATAAGAGTCCAGAAATCCGATCCAGAACATCTCGACGATGGGGCCGAGGTTGGCAAAGAATATCCAGAAGAGCGGCAGGCTCGCCAGAATCCAGAACTGGCGGCGCTGCGACTTGAACAGCGTGTTGGCGACGGCCTGATAAGCGCCGTTCTGCAGCAGTGCTCCCCAAAAGGTCATCCTGCCATCCGGCGCGGTCGACTTTCGAAGGTCTGCCCTGTCGGTATCTGCGTGGGCCATTGAGACGGTTGCTCGTATTTTTCATTGCGCGCTGTCCGGGGTGTGATGAACCCAGCGGCACGACGAAGGTTTAAGACCTGCCGGGCGAGGGTTGCCCGCCCGGCGTTTTGGCCATCAGGCGGCCTTGATCTGCTCCACTGCCGGGTCGACGAGCTTGTATTTCATGTCGTTGGCCTCGGCGCGGAAGAACTGCAGACCGGCCAGTTCCTCTTCCGTGAAGGACGATGCCTTTTTCTCGATGTCCGAGAGATACTGGTCGGCGCCCTTGTAGGTGGAGATGAAGCCCGACGACTGGGTCATCTTGGCACCCACTTCAGGGTTGGCCAGCAGCGCATCGAGAAGCGCATAGGCATTGTCGGAATTGGGAGCGTTGTTGGCGACGTTCAGCGTGTAGACAAAGCCATAGGTGCCTTCCTTCGGAATGGTCATGTCGACCGGGAAGCCATCGGTGATGAGCTTGGCGATCGGGCCGTTCCAGGCGTGAGCTAGGACGATGTCCTGATTGATGAACATCTGCTGCACTTCTGCGCCTGCGTCGTAATATTTGCGCACGAGCGGCTTCTTCTCGATCAGGAAGTCGCGCGCTTCCGCAACGACCGCCGCAGCCTTCTCCGGATCGTCCATATAGGCGACCATGTTGCCATCATAGCCCTTGTAGAGCATCACGACGGACATCATGTCCTGAATGGTGTAGGCCGTCTGGCCGCTGTACTTGTCCGAGAAGAGAACGTCCCAGCTCTTCACTTCGTCTTCGCTGACGACTTCGGTGTTGTAGGCAAGGATTTCGGCACCCGAAAGGATCGGCGCGCCCCATTTGTTGCCGTTGATCGTGGCCCAGTCGCTTTCTGAATAGATCGGATTGATGTTGCCCCAGTTCTTGAGGCGATCCGTATCGAGCGGAGCCAAAAGATCGGAAGAGATGAACTGAAGGAAACGGTGCCCGGCGACCGTGACAATGTCGGCAGTCGGGTTCGGTGCTTCGGCGGCGAGCAGGTTGAACTGCTTGCCCTGATCGTCCACGAGGCGGATCTGGATCTCGATGCCCGTGTCCTTCTCGAACTCGGCCTTGAAATCATCGGGAATGAAGTTGGCGTAGGTCCACACATTGACGACGCCAGAGGCGCGCGCGGCAGTGGAACGGAGATAGGCGGGAGCAGCGACAAGGGCGGCGCCGGCGGCGCTGCTCTTGATGAATTGCCTGCGGTTGGTGATGAATTTGGTCATCGTTCTAACCCTCTTTCGGTTGTTTTCTGTTCGTCGCGTTCTGCGCAGTTCTGTCGGAGCTCTTTACGGCTCCTGTTGTCGCCCTGTTCTTATGCGGGTACCGTTTGTGCGCGATAGCCCTCACGACACAGGGTCTTCAGGTCATCGAGCGTCATGCTGTCCAGTGCTAAAGCGCCCAGAAGTTCGTTCTCGGCAAAGAAATTGCGCCCGTACATGGCCGAGAAAATCTCCACACCGGATCGGTGCAGACTGGCGTCACATTCGGTCATTTCGCCCAGCTTCACCGTCATGAGCAGGCCGTAGGGCACGTCTTCGGTCACGTAGCGGCTGTCTGCCGTTGCCGGACCCGTACCGCCGCGGCCTTCCTCATGCATTTTCTGGTTCATGGCCGAGACGGTGTCCTGCGGCACATGGAAAGACAGGTGGAAATGCTCGAAGATGGTGCGCACGGAAAGGCCAAGCGCCTCGGCAATGGCCAGCCGCTCACGGTCGAGCGCTTCGAGAAGCCGCCCCACATTGGGTGTGACGTTGAAACCCTGGCTCCAGGTTTCGCCATGCTCCATGCGGGTCATGTTGCAAAGGGCGATGCCCATATGGTTTTGCGGGTTCAGATTGCTGAGTGCAATGGCAAGCAGTCCGTCGCGCTCCACGAAACGGTCGCCGAAAAGACGCTGGCAAAGCTCCAGACCTTCGCTGGCCCGGCTTTCAGGAACCGTGCAGAGATCGATCTTGCTCCGCACGGTGTTGACGCTGGCCTCCACCAGGCTCGGCTGGCGGCCTGTGGTGGCGGTGGTGCCCCATGCGACGATGGGGACTGTCACGCCGCGCGCGGCCAGAAGCTTGGACAGGTAGAGCGCGCCGAAGGAGGCGTGCGAGGAAATGATCACCGCCTGATCGGAGCGGATATGGGGGGCGATCGCATCGAAGACGTGCTTGTGGCCGTAGCCGGGCAGGGCAATCAGGATCACGTCTGCATCGGCGACGAGGGCTTCGGCCGATGGCGCAACGCCCGGATGGAACGTGCCTTCGACAGCACCGGTAGCGACCAGCGGTTCGCCCGCTGCCAGTCTCTTTGTGCGTTCGCCCGAGGGCGACCAGAGAACCGGGCTGTGGCCCGAATGCTCAAGGAAGGCTGCCGCACCAAAGGCGATGGCTCCGGCCCCGGCGATGCCCACACGCAGATTGTTTCTCACCTTGCTCAAAACATCAGCCCCAAAAAGTTCTACTCGACCACCGGATCGCCCAGCGTGTGCATCAGCCGGTTCGCCCACCCGAACAGCGATGCGGACAGAATGAGATCGAGAATCTCGTCGTCCTTGAGCCCCGCATCGCGCAGCGCCTGCATGTCTTCTTCTGTCGCCTCGCTCGGCGCTTTGGACAGCTTTGCCGCAAACAGGAAGATCGCCTTCTGGCGTTCGTCAAGTTCGGCCTTCTCGCCGTCGGCGAAGATGGCCTCCATCACCTGCTCGTCCTTGGTGAGCTGGTTGTACCGGCTTGCGTGGACGGCAGCGCAATAGACGCAGCGATTGACCACCGAGGCACCCACGGCGCTCAATTCGCGCTCCGCACGGCCCATGCCGCCGCGATTATACATGATCGCGTTGAAAAGCGGGGTGCGGACTTTCAGCGTCTCGACATCGTTGGCGAGCACCAGAACATAGTCGGAGACCTTCGTGTTGGAAGGCGTGACCTTCAGAGCGTCGAGCTGTTCGGGCGTGGCCTCGTCCAGCTTGATGGGTTTAACACGCGGGCGCCAGCCGGGGATCTTCGTGGTGAACTCGTGGATGATGGTGCTCATGCTGTCGCCTTCATCAGCTTGAGGCCAGCGATCACACGGATCTGATAGGCCAGGAATGCGTTCAGTTCGGAAAGCCGGACAATGTCGGCGTCGGAAATGCCGGCGCTCTTCAGGGCTTCGATGTCTTCCGGTGTCGTGTCTCGCGGATGCGTGGAAACGAGATCGGTGTAGGCGAGAAGCGCGGCCCGTCGGGCATCCCCTGCGCTGTCATGGGCCGGGTCGGCCATCGCTGAGACGGCTTCGTCGGCGCCAGCTTCTTCGAGCAGTGCCATGTAATGCGCGGCAAGGGCCTCGTCTTCGTTGAGCCGGGCGACGCGCGCGGCGAGTGCGGCGCGTTCTCCATGGGAGAGGCCGCCCGGGTCGCTGGGCTTCAGGGCAGCATCATGCGTTGCCTGCGTCATGGCCATGATGTCCGCACGGCCTTCGAGCGCTTCGCGAACGGAGCCGTTTGCGCCGATCCCGGCCTGTGCGATGACGATGTCGTTGGGCGAAAGGTCGCTCATGCGGTGTTCAGCCTCCAGTCTGATAGGTCGGTTCGCGCGCGCCCATGGCGGCACAGTCTTCAAGCTCGGTTTCGGTCCATTCGTCGCCAAGCAGTTCGGGTTTGTCGTAGTTGAGCATCGCCTGCCAGTGGGTCTCGACGTCTTCGCCATAAAGCGTTGCGGCGAGGGAATAGGCGAGCCAGCGTGCGCCGTCGCTGATGCCGGGAATGTCGCCGGAAACCTTGCCGAGGCTCGCGGAAGCACCGTAGTTGAAACAGTAGATGCTGGAGAGCCAAGGGGCCGCACCGGGCGTGCGCTCGCGGAAAGAGAAATCGGCGTTCAGGTAGGGGAAGTTCGCCAGTTCGCGGCTTTCCTCGCCGGCCGGCGGCGTATAGCGGTCGCGCCAAAGCAGGATCTCGCCAGCAGCATCGCCGAGCTCGGCGCGGGCCAGCGGATCGACGGTGAAACCGGTGCCGAGGATGAGATAGTCGGTGCGTACGGTCTTGCCGGCGGTGGTTTCGATGACCACCTCGTCGCCGTCGTTCCAGACGCGTTCTATGCCCTGCCCGAAATGGAAGAAGGCATTCTCATGCCGGCTGACGCGCATGGTCGAACCGCGTGGCGAGGGCGTCTGCGTGGCGAAGGAATACTGCATGAAGCGCCAGCGCCATTCGTCCGGCAGTGCGGCATAGCCCGATGTGAAGCCGAAGGAGCCGATGCCCATCATCTTGTTGATGGTGGGCATTTCGCGGCGGCGGATGAGGTGGCGCACTTCCCTTGCGCCGGCTTCCAGCGCTTCGGCCGAATTGTCCACCGCCGAGGCGCCGACGCCGATCACGACAACGCGTTTGTCCTTGAGCGAAGGGAAATTGATGTCTTCGGAAGAATGGGCCCATAGGTGTTTCGGCAGACCAGAAACAAAATCTGGGATGTTGGGGTGGCCAGTGCCGTCTCGGCCAGTTGCCATGACGAACTTGCGGGTGAGGACGGAGCTTTCCTCTGCGCCCGCGCCGCGCAGCTCCAGCCGCAGGAATTCACCCTCCGGCGTGACGCTGGTGACTTCCACCTCGTTCTCGACGGGGAGATCGAGAACGTTGCGGTACCAGATGAGATAGTCCATCCACAAGGGGCGGGGAATCTTGTCGAGCCGTTCCCACGCGTCCGCACCCCACTGCGCCTCGTACCATGCGCGGAAGGTCAGCGCGCCCATCCCAAAGGCCGGACCGGGCAGCGTTTTGGGCGAACGCAACGTCTCCATCCGGGCGTAGGTCAACCATGGACCTTCAAGCCCTTCCGGGTTGCGGTCGAAGATGCGCATGTTGCGAATGCCGCCGGTGCGGAGCGCGAAGCTTGCCACCAACCCGCACATGCCCCCGCCGATGACGACCACGTCATGCACCTTCTCGCCCGTTTCGGTCCGCCGTTCAGGCACCCAGTTGGGCGAGGGGAGATTGAGGCAGTCCAGATCGAAGCGGATGCGCTTCGCCAGCGCCTCCAGACTGTTCGCTGCTCCGGGCGCGGTATGGGGCTGACTGGTCATTCTGATCCTCGGTGGGAGACCGGGTCGTCCGAAACAATCCGGTCTATGGTCTGCGCACTGCGAGCAGGGTCGAGTATCTGCAGGTCGGGAATGAGACGAAGCGCTTCTGCTTCGACGGCTTCGATCATCTCGGTGACGAGCGGGCGCAGCGGGCGTGATGATGCGGTGACGGCGCCCCAGTAAAACGGGACGGCAACGTCGATCGGCCGGATCACGACACCGGGCAGTTGAACACCGTAGGCGCTAACCGGATCGATGATGGACACGACGCCGGTATTTTGAACAAGCCGGAGCGCCGAATAGGAAACATTGGTGCGGATCAGCGGACCCGGCGTGACACCATGCGCCTCCATCCTCTGCGAAACCTGGCGCTGGAAGCGGCCCGGGTCGAGCATGGTAACGAAGCGGCGGCCGGCGAAGGCTGATAGCGGCACAACGTCATAGTCGGCAAGCGGATCATCTTCCGGCAGAGCGGCGACGTCGTTGGCGCAATAAAGGCGCACGACCTCAAGACCAGGCACATCCAGCGGCATGCTGGAAAAGCCGAGCTCGGCGCCGCCGGAACCCACTTCCTGCGCAACCCGGTTGGGCAGATATTGTGCGATTTGGATTTCAGGCGGCAGTTTCTCGACGGCGAATTGGGACAGCGCGGAGGGAATGACGCCGGTGGCAATGGCGGATGTCGCCGCCACCTGCAATGTGCGGCCACGGCCCGAGGCGATCGCGCGGGCACGCGCAGCCAGACCGGTGAGGGAGTTGAGAACGCGCCGGGCTTCTTCTTCAAAGGCAATGCCCTCGTCCGACAGCATGACACGCCGGCCGGCGCGCTGGAGAAGTGAAAAGCCGAGCTTTGCTTCAAGCTCCTGGATGGTGCGGGTGACGGACGGCTGTGAGCGCTCCAGCAGCACCGCCGCTTTGGTGATGCTTCCTGTTTCGGCAACGGCCAGAAAAGTCTGAAGGTCCCGCGTCTCCATCGTTTATATGCTATATGAATGAATTCAGATAATCCATCCAAAATTGACATACATCAATGCGCGCTTGAAAAGGGCGGATGCAGCTGCGGGTTGCTTCCTCGCTCCTCGGCTTCAAATGAAGCCGAGGCCATTGACCAGTATCATCAGGATAGCGACGGGCGCGATAAAGCGGATAATCAGCCGCCACGCTCCCACCAGAGCTGGAGCCAGAGCCGAACCATCTCGGAGTTCCTCTTCGCCTTCTTGCTTCATAACCCAGCCGAGGAACAGGGCAACCAGAAGCCCGCCGAGCGGCAGCGTGATGTTGTTGGTGAGGAAATCCAGTGCATCGAAGAGCACCTGTCCACCGATGGTGAAGCCGGACATCACGCCGAGGCTGAGAGATGCGGGCACGGCCAGGGCGAAAGTGGCCACGCCTGCAGACACGGCCACTTTCTTTCTGTTGGCGCCGCTTTCGTCCATGAAATAGGCAATGACCACTTCAAGCAGCGCAACAGCGCTGGTCAGCGCGGCGATGGCCAGCAGGAAGAAGAACAGCGTTGCGAAAAGAAAACCGAAGGGCATCTGCGCGAAAATGGATGGCAGGGTGATGAAGGTGAGCCCGGGTCCTGCCGTCGGTGCGGCTCCGAAGGCGAAGACCGCCGGCAGAATGACCAGCCCGGACAACACGGCGACGAGCGCATCCAGAACCGTAACGGCAAGGGCGGAACCGGCAATATCGTCATGGCGCTGCATGTAGGAGCCATAGGTGATCATGGCCCCCATGCCGAGCGAGAGGGAGAAGAAGGCCTGCCCCAGGGCAGCCAGCAAAGTGCCCCATGTTACCTTGGAGAAGTCAGGCTCCAGAAAGAAGGCAATGCCTTCGCCTGCTCCCTCCAGCGTAACGGAGCGCACGACCAGAACGAGCAGAACAACAAACAATGCCGGCATGAGGATGCGCGCGGCACGTTCGATCCCGCTGGCGACACCGCCGAGCGCGACAAAGACGGTCAACCCGATAAACAGGGCAGTGTATAAGACGGGTTCGAGCGGATCGGTGATGAAGGCATAGAATACAGCGCCGATCGCCTCGGAGTTTGCCGTCAGGATGGTCCCGGTGATCGACTTGATCATGTAGGCGAGGGTCCATCCGGCGATCACACAATAGAATGAGAGGATCAAGAAGGCTGTGAGTATGCTCATATAGCCAACCAGCGGCCAGGCGCCACCGGCGAGTTTTCTGAAAGCACCAGCCGGATCGCGTTGTGTCGCCCGGCCGATTATCAGCTCAGCGATCAGGACAGAAACGCCAATCGAAAAGACGATGCCGAGATAGATCAGCAAAAACGCTCCGCCGCCATTCTCCCCGGTGACATAGGGAAAGCGCCAGACATTTCCCAGGCCCACAGCCGAGCCGGCGGCAGCAAGAATGAACCCCATTCTGGAGGTCCAGTGTTCGCGAGATGGATTCATCATTTCAAGGAGTCGTTATCTCAAGGTGAAATCTTTGCCTGAGCAGGAACCTTCCCGCTCATCGTGTGCCCGGTCGACTTGAGGACGTCAAAAATGCGTTGCGTTTCTCCATGAATCGCTGACCATGGATCATTGGCAGTAGGAAATGACCATAGCCGCTGGCGTGTATGGTCAATCGTGCGATGGTGCCAAATCACTTTGGTCATCGGTACGCAACATTTGATGATCCGCAAATAGACTGTTCTGAATGTGTCCTTCATCGTCCGTCGACGCGCTTGCAATGTCATGTGAAAACCTGTCGACGGCAGAACGACGCGGATGCTCTTTCGTTGAAAGACCGGTCGACCTTGCTCATGGTGGTCTCATGATTCGAATTGCCCCACAATCAGCCGGAAAACGCCGCGCCCCAACATGTGGCAGCGCGATGTGTTTACGATGCCCGGCCTCATTGTGTGATATGTTCGAAGACCGTGGTTTGGTGGGTGTAGCCCGCCACCTTGGGGACGGTTGACCCATGGCAAACAACGCTCGGCGCAAGGATGATGCGGGCGCGGACACTCCTCTATTCGACCGTGAGCTGGAGCACCTGCCGCCGGCGCTGCGCTGGCGGGAATGGATGGCGCGTGTGGAAGCCGTCATTTTCGCCGCGTCTGAGCCGGTCTCGCGCGAGACATTGCTTCGTGTGGTCGGGCGTGACTGCAATGTTGATCTGTTGATCGAGGACATTCGCGCAGAACTCGCAGACCGGCCATACGAACTCGTGCATGTGGCAGGCGGGTGGCAGCATCGGACCCGCCCCTCACTTGCCGAGGCGATCCGCGCGGCATTCGGTATCGTCCAGCAGGGAGAAAATCTGAGCGACACCGACGCGCTTGTGCTGATGGCCGTGGCCTACTTTCAGCCGATCACGCGCGCAGAGCTCTCCAGGTTTTTCGCACGCGAAGTCTCACGCGATGTGATTGGCAAGTTGCGACGTGCGGACTTCATTGCTTCCGGTCCGCGAAGTCCTCAGCCCGGCGCGCCGTATACCTATGTAACCACAACGGCCTTCCTTGCCCATTTCGGGTTTGAAACGCTTAGGGATCTTCCTGACTTCGAAAAGCTGGAGGATGCAGGTCTCCTGAACAAGGAACGGCTTCTAGAGGACATCCCGGGCGTCGTGAGCCACGGTTGGGGCGGGTAAACCCTTTCCGGCAGACTTCCCTGCCGCTGAGATGCGATTCTTTGGACTTCGACCCTGCTCTCTGAGATCAGCCCTGTTGCATACGTTGTTTCAGACCGTTCGAATCTCCATCACTTCCCGCGTTTCCTTGCTTTGCCTGTTGCGCTTGGTGCGTAATGCAGCCACTATGCATTAATGAATACATTAAGGAGGGAGGAGCCTTAATGGCCACAGTGAAATTTCGCGATGTCCGCAAGGCGTTCGGGCAGGTGGAGGTTCTCCATGGCGTCTCAGTGGACATCGAGGAAGGACAGTTCGTCGTTCTGGTGGGACCGTCCGGCTGTGGCAAGTCGACCCTCCTGCGCATGTTGGCAGGCCTTGAGCACATCACCTCCGGAGAGATCGTGATCGGCGATCGGGTTGTGAATGCGCTGCCGCCCAAGGAACGGGACATCGCCATGGTGTTCCAGAACTATGCGCTTTACCCACACCTCACGGTGGCCGAGAACATGGGTTTCTCACTCATGCTCAAGGGCGCATCCAAATCCGATATCGAGGCGAAGGTGCGCCCGGCGGCCGAGATCCTTGGTCTCACGCAATTGCTCGACCGCTATCCGCGCCAGCTTTCCGGCGGCCAGCGCCAGCGCGTTGCCATGGGGCGGGCGATCGTGCGCGATCCGCAAGTGTTTCTCTTTGACGAGCCACTCTCGAATCTGGATGCCAAGCTGCGCGTTTCCATGCGTTCGGAAATCAAGAACCTGCACCAGCGGCTGAAAACGACGACCGTTTATGTGACCCATGACCAGATCGAGGCCATGACCATGGCCGACAAGATTGTCGTCATGCATGACGGCATTGTCGAGCAGGTGGGCGAACCGCTGGAGCTTTATGATCGGCCGGCCAATCTTTTCGTCGCGGGCTTCATCGGATCGCCGGCGATGAACATGACACCGGGCACGCTGGCGGAAGGTGAACCCGGCATGTTCGTCACGGGAGAGGGGCAACGCATTGCGGTGGCCAATGCCGGAGCGGCAAGACCCGGCCAGAAACTGATCTGCGGTATCCGGCCTGAAGCGATCCACCTGCGCGGCGACGTCGCCCTGCGAGTGAAGGTGGTCGAGCCGACAGGGTCTGAGCTCATGTCGTGGCTGAACTCGATGGCAATGAGATGACCTGCGTTTTCCGGGAACGCATCAAGGCCGGGCCGGGGGATGAATTGAAGGTCTCCATCGATCCGGAGGCGATCCATCTTTTCGATACGGAGGGAGGACAAAGGCTCTCAGCATGATCGGATTGGCGCCGCCGGGGAGGGCGGCGTCAGGACAGGGCGTTTCGGCGCCTGGCGTTAATGCGGCAGTCAACCGTTTTGCGGCATCGGGAAGGTGCCAGCAAATTTGAGGAGGAGACGTGCAATGACGATCAATCGCAGGAGATTTCTATCAGGCACGGCGGGTCTTGCCGCCGGGGGCCTCCTGGCGGGAACGCTGGGAACACGGCATTCGCTGGCGCAGGCGTCGGCATCGATGTTTACGCCGGAGGAAGGCGCGACGCTGCGCCTTCTGCGCTGGGTGCCTTTCGTGACAGGCGAAGAGGAGGCCTGGAACGCCAACACCGCCGCTTTCACCGAGGCGACGGGCGTGGAGGTGCGCATCGACCAGGAAAGCTGGGAAGACGTGCGTCCGAAAGCGGCGGTGGCGGCCAATGTCGGCTCGGGACCGGACATGGTGATGAGCTGGTTCGACGATCCGTTCCAATATCCTGACAAGCTGGTGGACGTGACGGATCTGGCCAATGCGCTCGGCGAGGAGCATGGCGGCTGGTATGAGGGCCTTGAGGGCTACGCCCGGCAGGGCGACAAGTTCATCGCCATTCCGCTCTGCGCCATCGGCAACGCTATCTGCTATCGCGAGAGCCACATGAAGGCGGCCGGTTTCAGCGAGTTCCCGCAGGACACGGACGGTTTCTTGGAACTGTGCAAGGCGATGAAGGCCAATGGCACGCCGGCCGGCTTTCCGCATGGCAAGGCGGTGGGCGACGGTAACAACTACGCGCACTGGCTCTTGTGGAGCCATGGGGGCATGACCGTCGATGAAAGCGGTGCGGTGGCGATCAACAGCCCTGAAACCAAGGCAGCCATCGACTATGCGAAGGCGCTCTACGAGACTTTCATTCCGGGCACGGAAAGCTGGCTCGACATCAACAACAACCGGGCATTTCTTGCCGGCGAGGTGTCGCTGACGGCCAATGGCGTTTCACTTTACTATGCTGCGGCGAAGGATGAGGCCCTGAAAGAGATCGCCGAGGACATCCGCACTACCAACCTGCCGATCGGGCCGGTGGGCAAATCGGTGGAACTACACCAGACCTCGACGCTTTCGATCTTCAACCATTGCCAGTATCCGCAGGCGGCCAAGGCCAATATCGCCTTCATGTATCAGGCTGAGCGCATGAATGCGTGGCTGGAAGGCGCGAGCGCCTATTGCTGCCAGGCGCTCAAGGCTTTCGAGAGCAATCCCGTCTGGACCTCGAACCCGGTTCACGCTCCCTATGCCAAGGCTTCGGCTTCGCTGCGGCCCAACGGCTATGCAGGCCCGCTCGGACCGGCATCCGCAGGTGTCATGGCTGATTATGTTCTCGTCGACATGTTCGCTGAGGCGGTGACCGGACAACGCACGCCCGAAGAGGCCATTGCCAATGCGGAGCGGCGCATCGCGCGCTACTACCGCTGATGGACTGGCGGCGCCGGCTGACCGTCGGCGCTGCTGCTTCACGAGGTCAGTATCAAAAAAGGCAGGATGACCCATGCAGGCCAGGCCCGCGCGTTCAACATCGATCCTCGGATGGTTTCTGGAAAGCCGCAACGGGCTCGGGCTTCTGTTCATGCTGCCGGCGGCGGTTTTCCTTCTGTGCTTTCTCACCTATCCGCTGGGGCTGGGCGTGTGGCTGGGCTTTACGGATGCGCGGATCGGGCGCGAGGGTATTTTCGTCGGGCTCGAAAACTATATCTGGTTGTTTGACGATCCGGTCTTCTGGCTCTCCGTCTTCAACACCATGCTTTACACCGTGGTGGCCTCCATTCTGAAATTCGTGCTGGGGCTCTGGCTGGCGCTGATCCTGAATCAGCACCTGCCGTTCAAGACGTTCTTCCGAGCCATCATCCTTCTACCCTGGGTGGTGCCGACCGTGCTTTCGGCGCTGGCTTTCTGGTGGATCTACGATTCCCAGTTCTCGATCATTTCCTATGTGCTGATCAATCTCGGTGTCATCAGCGAGCCGATCAATTTTCTTGGCGATCCGGGCATGGCACGGGCATCGGTGATTGCGGCCAATGTCTGGCGCGGCATTCCCTTTGTGGCGATTTCACTTCTGGCCGGTCTGCAGACCATACCGCAATCGCTCAATGAAGCGGCAGCGCTGGATGGTGCAACGTCGTGGCAGCGCTTTACCAAGATCACTCTCCCGCTTCTGACGCCGATCATCGCCGTGGTGATGACGTTTTCGGTGCTGTTCACCTTCACTGACTTTCAGCTCATCTATGTGCTGACGCGAGGCGGGCCGGTTAACGCCACCCATCTGATGGCAACCCTTTCCTTCCAGCGCGCCATTCCCGGCGGACAACTGGGCGAAGGCGCGGCGATTGCCGTGGCGATGATCCCCTTCCTGCTGGCGGCGATCCTGTTTTCCTTCTTCGGATTGCAGCGTCGCAAATGGCAGCAGGGCGGCGGCGATTGAGGAGGACGGCCATGAGCGAGATCACCCAAAACACAAAACAGGCCGGTCTTCATGACGATTCGGAAGGTATGGAACAGTTCAACACGCTGCCGCGGCGGATCGTGACGGTCTATCTGCCGCTGGCGGTGTTCATTTTCGTGCTTCTGTTTCCGTTTTACTGGATGGCGATCACCGCCATCAAACCGGATTACCAGCTCACGGATTACAAAAACTACAGTCCATTCTGGGTGATTGAGCCGACATTTGAACATGTGAAATTCCTGCTGTTCGAAACCTCCTATCCGGGCTGGCTGTGGAACACGATGCTGGTGTCGTTTGCCTCAACCTTCATCTCGCTCGCCGCGTCGGTCTTCGCCGCCTACGCAATCGAGCGGGTGCGGTTCACCGGTGCGCGGGTGACAGGGTTGATGATCTTTCTCGCCTATCTCGTGCCGCCATCCATCCTGTTCATTCCGCTGGCTTTCATCGTGTTCAAGGTCGGAATCTTCGATTCACGCCTGGCTCTGATCCTGACCTATCCGACCTTTCTGATCCCGTTCTGCACCTGGCTTCTGATGGGGTACTTCCGCAGCATTCCCTTCGAGCTGGAGGAAAGCGCGCTGGTGGACGGGGCGACGCGCTGGCAGATCCTCACCAAGGTTATCCTGCCTCTGGCCGTGCCCGGCCTCATCTCGGCCGGCATCTTCGCGTTCACGCTGTCGTGGAACGAGTTCATCTATGCGCTGACCTTTATCTCCTCGTCGGAAAACAAGACGGTGCCTGTCGGCGTTCTGACGGAGCTGGTGCGCGGCGACATTTATGAGTGGGGGGCGCTGATGTCGGGGGCGTTGCTTGGCTCCCTGCCCGTGGTGATCCTCTATTCATTCTTTGTCGATTATTACGTCTCGTCCATGACCGGTGCGGTGAAGGAATGACAACTCTGCGTTTCTGGGGGTAAGCGATGCAGGTGATGGTGATCGGCCTCGGGTCGATGGGAATGGGGGCGGCGCTTTCGCTTCTGCGTGCCGGGCATGAGGTTTTCGGCGTGGACCCACGCAGTGATGCCTGCGCTCAGCTGGCCAATGCGGGGGCCAAAGAAACCGGCTCGCGAGGGCTGGATTTCGCCTCTCGTGCCGAGGCCGTTTTGATCCTCACTGTCAACGCGGAGCAGGTGGAAAGCGTTCTCTTCGGGGAGGAGGGAATTGCTGGCAAATTACCTCCTGGAACGCCGGTGATGATCTCGTCAACTGTATCGGCGGACGATGCACGGCGGTTTGGCCTGGAGTTGGAGCACGCGGGGCACATCATGCTCGACGCTCCGGTTTCGGGTGGACCGGTCAAGGCGCGAGAGGGCGCGATGACGGTGATGGCGGCGGGGCGGGAAGAGGCCTTCGCGCGGCTTGCGCCGGTGCTGGATGCAGTGGCGGAACGTGTTTTTCGCATTTCCGAGAGGATTGGCGACGGGGCAGCCGTCAAGGTCATCCACCAGCTTCTGGCCGGTGTGCATATCGCCGCTGGCGCGGAGGCCATGGCGCTGGCCGCACGTGCCGGCATTCCGCTCGACACCATGTATGAGGTGGTGATCAACGCGGCCGGCAATTCCTGGATGTTTGAAAACCGTATGCGCCATGTGGTGGACGGGGACTACACACCGCATTCGATGGTCGACATTTTCGTGAAAGACCTTGGTCTCGTCACAGAGACAGGGCGAGCGCTCAGATTTCCTCTGCCGCTCGCCTCGACGGCCTACACGATGTTTGCCTCCGCCAGCACGGCAGGCTATGGCCAATGGGATGACAGCGCCGTGATCAAGGTGTTTCCGGGTATCACTTTGCCGGGTGACGAGGGGGAGGAAAGGTAGCCGCGGGATATCCGCCACATCCCCTTGCGATGGGGGCCATCACACCTATATTGCCATCGAAAGCGAGGACGACCTCCCCCATTCCGGGAATCAAATCGGGACGGCCCGAGAATCAATCGGGGAGCAAGAATGCGCACCGCTGCAGATCGTATTCGTCACGCCATCAGCTTTGAGCTGATCGCGCTTTTGATTGTCACACCAGCCGCGTCATGGTTTTTCGGAAAGCCCATGTTCGAGATGGGAGTTGTCGTCGTGGTGAGCGCCACGGTCGCAACATTGTGGAATTATCTTTACAATCTGGGTTTCGATCACGCTTTGCGCCGGCTGACCGGAAGCGTCCGCAAGAGCATCATGATGCGCGTTGTTCACGCGGTTCTGTTTGAAGGCGGGCTGCTGGTCGTGCTGATGCCGTTTACGGCATTCCTGCTGGGCGTTTCGGCGCTTCAAGCCCTGTTTGTCAACGCGACTTTCGCCGTTTTCTATCTTGTGTATGCATTCGTGTTCAACTGGGCATATGATGTGATTTTTCCGATACCAGACGTCTCCGCCTCAGCGGAACATAGCGCCTGATCGCTATGCCTTGGGCGGTGGGGCGCTGGTTTCTCCGGTGCCCAGCCGCTTGCCCGGATTGATGGCTTCGAGCCAGAGGAGATAGGCAGCGTGATCATGGCGCCCCATCTTCATTTCGTGAGCCAGCGTGTGGAATGCGTCGCGTGTTTTCTCGGTTAGCGGGAGCGAAAGCCCGGCACGTCGGGCCACTTCAAGAGCGTTTTCCAGATCCTTGAGCTGCAGTTCGAGCGGTCCGCCCGGCACGAAATTCCGCTCGACCATCCGTTCTCCATGAAGCTCCAGGATGCGGGAAGTGGCAAAACCGCCCATCAATGCGTCGCGCAGTGCTGCGGGGTCGCAGCCGCCTTCCTGCGCCAGAAGCATCGCCTCCGACACCGCGCCGATGGTGACGGCGACGATCACCTGATTGGCGAGCTTGGCGACCTGACCCGCGCCATGCACACCCACATGGGTGGCCCGGCCCATGGCGGATAGAAGTGGTTCGGCTTCCGCAAAATCGGCGGCCTCACCGCCCGCCATGATTGCGAGCGATGCCTCGATCGCGCCTTTCTCGCCGCCCGACACCGGGGCGTCGAGATGCCGGTGCCCAGATTTCGCAAGTGCTGCGGCATGGTCGCGCGCGACTGCCGGTTGGATGGACGACATGTCGACGAAAAGCGCACCGTTCGGTGCGGCTTCCACAACGCCATTATCGCCGAAATAGATTTCGGTCACGATGGGCGAATTGTCGACCATTGTCACAATCGCATCGGCGCTGGCGACCGCCGAACGGGGATCGTCGGCGACAGTCGCGACATCGGAGAGTGCCTCCGCCTTGGCGCGGGTGCGATTCCATACCGTAAGATCGAAGCCCGCCCCGGCAATGTTTCGCGCCATCGGCGCACCCATGATGCCGGTGCCGATGACGGTGACGTTCCTGATGGTCATGGCGGGCTCCGTTTTCAGGTTCAGGCCTGAACGACAATCTGGCGCTGTTCGCCAAGTCCGGCGATAGAGAGCGTCATGACATCGCCTGCCTTGAGATATTGCGGCGGCTTCATACCCATGCCGACGCCGGGCGGGGTGCCGGTGGAGATCACGTCCCCGGGCATGAGCGTCATGAACTGCGAGAGATAGGACACGACGTGCGGCACGTTAAAGATCAGCGTGTTGGTGTTGCCAGTCTGGCGCCGTTCGCCATTCACATCGAGCCACATATCCAGATTGTGCGGGTCGGCCACTTCATCGCGCGTAACGAGCCAGGGGCCGAGCGGGCCGAACGTGTCGTGGCTCTTGCCTTTGGTCCACTGGCCCGAGCGTTTTGTCTGGAAGTCACGCTCGGAGACGTCGTTCATGATGGCGAAGCCCGCGACATGATCCATCGCGTCGGCCTCGCTGACATATTTGGTCTTTGAGCCGATGATGACGGCAAGCTCGACCTCCCAGTCGAGCGCCTTGGAGCCACGCGGCAGTTCCACATCGTCATTCGGGCCGCAAAGGGCATTCAGCGCCTTGGCGAAAACGATGGGCTCTTCCGGCGGTTCGGCACCTGTTTCGGCGGCGTGGTCAGAATAATTGAGGCCAATGCACACGATCTTCTGAAGACCCGCGACGCACGGCCCAAGACGTTGATTTCCATCGACGGACGGGAGGGTCTGAGGATCGATCGCGCGCAGCTTGTCCAGCCCCGCCGGCGAAATGACATCGCCGGCGATATCAGCAACCACGCCGGAAAGGTCTCGCAAGGTGCCATCGGCGGCGAGCATGCCGGGTTTTTCATGACCCACCGGACCGTAACGCAACAATTTCATGTTCTTTCCCTCTGTGTTTTAACAACTAATAGACTGCGCGGCCGCCCGAGATGTCGAAGACTCCGCCTGTTGTGAACGAACATTCTTCCGAAGCCAGCCAGGCGATCATCGCCGCGGCTTCAGCCGGTTCGAGGAAGCGCTCAAGCGGGATTTTGGAGAGCATGTAGTCGATATGCTCCTGGCTCATCTGGTCGAAAATCGGTGTGCGCGCCGCTGCTGGCGTGAGGCAATTCGCAATGACGCCTGTTTTGGCCAGTTCCTTGCCGAGCGATTTCGTCAATCCGATCAGGCCGGCCTTGGAAGCCGAGTAGTGGGAAGCGTTGGGGTTTCCTTCTTTCCCGGCTATGGAAGCGATGTTGACGATGCGGCCATAGCCGCGCTCGATCATCCCTGGCACCAGTGCGCGGCAGGTGAGATAGGGGGCGACGAGGTTGACTTCGACGGTGCGGCGCCACACATCCGGCGCCAGTTCCCAGGTCTTGCCATTGCCTCCCGTGATGCCGGCATTGTTGACGAGAATGTCGATTGCGCCGGCCTCCCGCGCGGCGTCGTTGACTGCGCCCTCGTCCGTCAGTTCCACAACACGCCCGTTTGCTTTCGCTCCGAGCTTTTCTGACGCCTTTTCGAGAGACTGGGCGTTGATGTCCCACAGAACCACTTCTGCGCCGCTTGCGACGAAACGCTCTGCGGTGGCCAGCCCGATGCCTTGAGCTCCGCCGGTGATAATGGCCCGCCGCCCGGTCAGGTCAATTCGATTCATTGCAGCCCCCTCCCTGTTCTCCACCTTGCGCTTTCATCGCACAGTCATGGCAAAATCACAATGTATACATTGCTGAGTGACCCATGGTGACCCTGTTGTTGCGTCGGAGCGCCTGGTTGTTTCATTCGCTCGTCGGGAATGTTGTTTTCTGACGCAAGAGAGAGATGAGCTGTTCGTCCGCACGGTTTCGGTGTTGCTGATGGAGGCGGGTGGCCTCCTCCTCGTTGCCGTCGGCGATGGCGGTGAGGATGGCGCGGTGCTCGCGATCCGAAATGATCGGCAGGGGACGCAGCTTTATGATTGCGCGGCGCGCGTGATATTGCAGGTCCCAGAGCTGTCGCAGCATGGCCTGCAGGCGCGGATTTCCGCACAGGCCGACGAGTTCTGAATGAAATTCGTCATCGAGCTCGGACCATGCTTCGATGTCTCCGCGTTTCGAGGCGCGTTCCATCTGGGTCAGGATGTCGTCCAGACGCTCATGGTCAGCCGTCGTGATGCCGCGCCGGGCCGTAAGCTGAGCTGCCTTGACCTCCAGTGTCGAAAAAACCTGATAGATCTGTTCGATCTCGTCGACGGACAGCGCCTTGACGGTGATGCCGTGGCGCGGCCGCACATCCACAAGCCCATCTTCCTCCAGTCGGATGAGCGCCTCCCGCACGGGTGTGCGGCTGAGTGACAGAAGGCTTGCGACTTCCGTTTCGAGAAGCGTCGTTCCCGGTGGCAGCCGGCCTTCCAGAATGCGGAACTTGAGCTCGTGATAGGCACGGTCACGCGCGGGCATTTTGGCAATGCCCTGCAGGCTGGGCCGCGGGCGTGAAACTGCCTGCGCCTCAACGCTTCTGCTACCCGTTTTTCGCCTTCCGGCGCCCACCTTTCTGCGCTCGCTCGTGCTCAGCGCCCCCTCCATTCTTGTCTGGTGCACTTTAACACCATCGATGATGGTTGGCAGATATCCATTGTCATGTCCAAGTACCTGGCGCTTGTCATGCGGGTTCTTCACAGGGAAGGGCGGATGCCCGCCTGCCGGCATTGTATCTCAACGGAGGGTCTTGCGTTTCTCCTCGTCGGCGATGTGGGCGCGGATAATCGCTTCAAAATCACTGTCCGCTGTGAAACCTGCCTGCTCTGCACGCTCGGTCCTGAAATCGCGCGGCCAGCCGTCAACGATGGCCGCGATCTGCGGATCGTGTTCGCGCTTGATGTGGGCAACGACTTGGTCGCCCGCAACGCTCCGCAGGGCTTCGATCATTTCCGCGATGGTCACCGAAAGGCCGGGCATGGTGAGTGAGCGCCGCGCGCCAAGCTGCGCCAGGTCCATCGTGCCTGCATGCAGCAGAAAGCCAACCGCGGCATTCGGGCTCGCCACCCAGTGGCGGACATCGTCCGACACAGGCAGGACGGCGTCCTGCCCGGCGAGCGGCTCGCGGATGATGCCTGAAAAGAAGCCTGATGCGGCCTTGTTCGGTTTGCCCGGCCGCACGACAATGGTGGGCAGGCGAATGCCAATCCCGTCAACGAAGCCCTTACGGGTATAGTCGGCTAATAGAAGCTCGCCGATCGCCTTTTGGGTACCATAGCTGGTGAGCGGGGCGCGGAAGAACTCGTCGTCGATCTTTTCGGGAAACGGTGCACCGAAGACCGCGATGGATGATGTGAAAACGAGGCGTGGCCGATAGGCGTCGTTGCGATTCTCGCCGACAAGCCGGATGGCTTCGAGAAGATGGCGCGAGCCATTCATGTTGATCCGATAGCCCTTCTCGAACGCGAGTTCGGCTTCTCCGGAGACGATGGCGGCCAGATGAAAGATAATATCGGGTTTTTGCGCGATCAGTCGCTCGACGGTTTTTTCATCAGCGACATCGCCGGCCTCTGTCTCGATCTGAATGCCGTTGGCTGGAGTGAGTGAGGCCTCGACCACGTCGAAGGCGTGGATCGTTTTGATGGCTTCGCTGCCGAGTTTTCCGTCGGTGAGCAGCCTGTCGGCAAGCCGACGACCGACCATACCGGCGGCTCCGATAATCAGGATGCGCATGCGGTTCTCCTCCCTGTGGTGTTTTCCGCATTGTCTTCAGTGATTGTCGCGCGGGACGCGTGGCATGGTTCCATCCTTTCCGCCCTGGGCGAGCCGCTGGTAGTTGACGGCGGGTTCCAGGACCATGCCTGCCTCTAGCTGTGCGACCATCCCGCGTTGAATTTCCTGCCAGGGTGTCTGGTGCGCGGGATAGGCGTATCCGCCTGCTTTCTCCAGCTCGGAGCGGCGCTGGTTTATCTCCTCCTCGGAAACCAGGATGTTGGCGGTGCAATTCCTGAGATCGATGCGCACGCGGTCGCCGGTTCTGAGGATTGCGAGCCCGCCATTGGCAGCGGCTTCCGGTGAGGCATTGAGGATCGACGGCGAGCCCGACGTTCCCGACTGGCGACCGTCGCCGATGCAGGGCAGGGAGGTGACTCCCCGCTTGATGAGGTAATCGGGCGCGCGCATGTTCACAACTTCCGCCGCACCCGGATAGCCGATGGGGCCGGCTCCGCGCATGAAGAGAATGCTCTCTTCATCGATGGCGAGCGCCGGATCGTCGATCCGTGCGTGGTAGTCTTCAGGGCCGTCGAACACGATGGCGCGGCCCTCGAAGGCCATGGGGTCTTCGGGATTCGAGAGATAGCGAGCACGGAACTCTTCCGAAATGACAGAGAGCTTCATGATGGCGGAATCGAACAGATTGCCCTTCAGCACACGGAAGCCCGCATTCTCCTTGAGCGGTTTTCCAAAGGGTCGGATCACCTTCTCATCGGCGATCGCGGCATCTCGGCAGTTTTCACCGATGCTCCTGCCGTTCACCGTCAACACACCCTCGTTGATAAGTCCGGCAGACATGAGCTGATTGACCACCGCCGGCACACCGCCGGCATGATAATAATCCTCACCCAGATACTCGCCTGCGGGCTGCAGGTTCACGAGAAGAGGAATGCTTTCTCCGTAGGTCTGCCAGTCGTCGATCGAAAGCTCGACGCCCAGATGCCGCGCAATGGCTGTGAGATGGATGGGGGCGTTTGTGGAGCCGCCAATGGCCGAGTTGACGCGGATCGCATTAATGAAGGCGTCGCGGGTCATCACGTCGCTGGGTTTGATGTCTTCATGCACCATGTCGACGATACGCAGGCCGGTGCGCCAGGCCATTTCCTGCCGATCGCGATAGGGCGCGGGGATCGCGGCGGAACCGGGCAACTGCATGCCAAGCGCCTCGGCGAGCGAGTTCATGGTGGTGGCTGTACCCATCGTGTTGCAATAGCCGGTGGAAGGGGCGGAGGAGGCCACGAGCCTCACGAACCCTTCATAGTCGATCTCGCCGGCAGCCATCATCTCGCGTGCTTTCCAGACTACGGTGCCCGAGCCCGTGCGCTCGCCTCGGAACCAGCCATTGAGCATGGGCCCGACCGACAGCGCGATGGCCGGAATGTTGACAGTCGCAGCCGCCATGAGTAGCGCCGGTGTGGTCTTGTCGCAGCCAATCGTGAGCACAACGCCGTCGAGCGGATAGCCGTAGAGAATTTCGACAAGGCTGAGATAGGCAAGGTTACGGTCGAGCGAGGCAGTGGGGCGTTTGCCCGTTTCCTGGATGGGATGCACCGGAAACTCGATGGCAATGCCACCGGCTTCGCGGATGCCTTCGCGCAGGCGTTTGGCCAGCTCCAGATGATGCCGGTTGCAGGGCGAAAGATCCGAACCCGTCTGGGCAATCCCGATAATGGGTTTGCCTGATTGGAGCTCTTCCTGCGAGAGCCCGAAATTCAGGTAGCGTTCCAGATAAAGCGCTGTCATATCCGGATTGCCCGCATTGTCGAACCACGCGCGCGAGCGCAGTGCGGGGGCTTTTGGTTTCTCGGTCATGTCGTCTCCGGATACTTAAAGAACAATCACATTTTAGCTTTTGACGTCATAATGTATACACAAAATGTTTTCCAGCTTCCATTTTTGTTTCGCCAGCGGGGTGGTTTCCGCGTCAATAATTTGGCAAAAATCCATGGAAAACATCATTTTCGAACGCTGTTTCCCTCCCCAGGTTTCGCGCCCCGGTAGCAGTGGTAGATGCTGTATCATTTATGGATACGTCGTGCGGCTTTAGAAGCGAGCTGGTTTCGATGAGGGTCCAGGCCGGCCACTGCCCAATGAAACCCGAAATCCATCAATGGAACGCGGTTGCGGACCGGCGTTCAGTTCCTATTGATTAGACAGATGCTCAGGGATGCTGCCTTGGCGAGCGGCTTCCTGCAATGCGGGTGGGAGTGTGGGTGCGGGCCGCTTCCGGTTGGCGCGCCGGCGGAAGTGCTTCGTCTTCGAGCACGAACTCTTCAAGCGCGAAGGGCTTGCTGAAGTAATAGCCCTGCCCGATCCTGATCGCGGTATTCTGCCTCAGATAGTCCACCTCTTCGCGGGTTTCGACGCCCTCGATGACGAGAGCCATGCCGAGCGCGCGTCCGAGCGATTCGATGGCCTTGAGTACACTTTGGCTGCGTGGTCTCTGATGGACGTTCTGCACGAACGACCGATCGATCTTCAACTCGTCTGCTGTCACGGCAGCCAGCGCGGAGAGGGATGAATATCCAACGCCGAAATCATCAATCGAGACCTTCACACCCGCCTCTCGTACCATGGGCATGATGTTTTTGCTCAGAAGGTCACCATTCAGAAACGCCTCTTCGGTGATCTCGAGGATGAAGCGCTGCGGCCGGTGATAGGACGTGAGTTGCCTGAGTAACTTGCTCATGAACTCGGGATTGGTCGACTGATGCGCCGTGATGTTAAGACTGATTGATGTGCCGGGAGAGAAAACGGAATCAATCTGCGGAAGCGATGACATCACCTCATCAACAACATGCTCGGCGACGGCATCGATGATTCCGGCGTCGGTGGCGAGATTGACGAAATCGCCCAACACGCGCAGCTGACCGTCGTCATCTCTCCAGCGCAGCAATGTCTCGACGCTGACAACGCCATTGGTATGGATGTCGACTTTCGGTTGGTAGGCACAGCAAAGTTTGCGGTCTCTCAATGCGGTGCGCAGGCGCTGTTCAACTGACATGTCGCCATGGACGTTGCCCACTGCCTTCTCGGGCTTGTAACCAACCCTTCCCTTTGATTCGGATTTGGCGCCGCGCAACGCTTGATCCGCCGCGACCAGTAATTCTTCAAAATTGCTCCCGTCCTTGGCAAACATGCTGATGCCGATGGAAGCAGAAGAAAAGGTTTCGACCCCTTTGACCTGGAAAGGCTCCTTGGACCGATTGAGGATCGTGTTCGCGTATTCCGTCAGGTCGAAATCTGAGAGGTCGGTCACAAACACACAGAACATGCCGTTTGCGAGATAACCAAGAATATCGGAACGTCGAACACAGGCAGCGAGGCGTTCGGCAAATGCAGCGATGAGCCCATCGGCAAAAGCTGCACCATAATAATCGTTGGTTCGGCCGAGACCATCGAGGTCAATCAACATGAGGGCAGACTCGGCATCGGACTGGCCCTGAAGCTCCGCACCGATTGTGCGTGCCAGAAGCGTTTTGTTTGGAAGACCGGTCAATTCGTCAAAAAAGGCCAGCCTGAAAATCTCTTCATCGACTGGAGGCTTCGGTTCCAGCTCTAGCCAAAAGCTGCAGGTAAAGGTCCGGCCCCCTGTTTCTGACACAAAGCGTAGCTCGCGCATGCTTTGCGTATCGAGCGAGGGGGAGCACAGATTGCCCTGCTGATTGCTGTAAACGCGTTGGCCGTTTGGGTCGGCAATGGTCAGGCCGAAGGGAGCCTGTTCGAGTATCGCCTCGAGATCGACGCCTGCCGGGCGGCCCGAATTCATTGTGACTACCTGTTTAGATATTCACGCCGCGCCAGTTGAAGAGCCTTCGAGATCTTGTCCTCTGCGGCTTCTGCGGGCGTGGGGTTGCGACGGAGCGTGTGTGTTTCGGCGACAATGGATGGCGCGGCTTCCGGTGGAGCCTCAGTCTGAGCCTGGCTCATGATAGAGCCGCGCCAGCGTTCGACGACCGCATGAACGAACTCGCGTCGCGAACCGGGATTGAGATCTTTTGGAAGCGCCGCCGCGGCCTCACTTCTGGGAAGAAGCTCTTCAGACAGCCGATTGAAGACGAACTGAACGGGAAGTGGCATACCCTCTCCGAAACCGATCACTTCCCCGGTTCCGAGTGAAGGAACGAAGTCCACCAGATTTGCGGTCGCGTCAGACACAGCTGACTTCAGCAGCGCCTGATCGCGGTCATTCGCCATGCGCATCGCGAAGAGTGTGTTGCATTGCGAGATGATGGTTGCATCGAGTTCTGCAGGCCGCTGGGTCACCAGGCCGAGATAGACACCATATTTGCGGCCCTCCTTGGCAATACGCGAAAGCGCGTTCTTGCTCGGAAGGAAGCCGACGCTTGGATCGGCAGCCGCGAAGCGGTGCGCTTCCTCACAGACAAGCAGCAGCGGCATGGCGCCATCGCTCCACATGCCAAAATCGAAGGCGAGCCTTGAGATAACGCACACGACGGCGTCCACGACCTCGATCGGCAGGCTGGCAAGCTGTATCACTGTGACAGGCCGGCCATTTGCCTCGAGGCGGAAAAGCTCGGTCAGGATCGTTACCATCGTATCGCCGCCGACCGTTGCGTTGGCGAACATGAAGGCGTAACGCGGGTCGTTCTTGAGCGTTTCGATGCGCCCAATCAATCGGTGATGCGTCATGCGCGAAGAGCGGTTTTCCAGCTTGCCCATACGCTCATCGATCAGCGCTAGAAGGTCCTGCATCAGATACGGAACCGGTGTGTCGGCAGTGAAACCAGACTGCCGCGGCTCCACTTTCCGCAATGCGCTTGCCCGCTCCATGCTGTGACGGCGATTTAGATACTGGGTCTTCGCAAGCGGTATGAGTTCGGAGAGAATGTCCTGCTCTGCCGGAACGGGTGGCTTGCCCGCGTACAGGACGTCCGAAAATTCTTCGAAGTTGAAAAGCCAGAAAGGCAGGCGCAGGTTTTTTGCACCAATGAGATTAGCCTCGTTTCCAAAAACGCTGCCATATTCATTGTGGTGATCAAGGATCAGCACGCGTAATTCGCGCCAGGTTTTGATTACCTGTCGAAGGATGACGGCAAGCCCGCTGGATTTGCCGACGCCGGTGGATCCCAGCACCGCGAAATGCTTTGTGACGAGATTTTCGACATCTACATAGGCGGGAACAGTGGTGTCGTTGTGCAATCGCCCGATCTCGGCAAAGGTCGTCTTGTCTCCACGGAAGATCAGCCGCAGCTGCTCGCTGCTTATGATGCGGGCCCGGTCGCGGATGGCGGGATATGCTCCAACGCCTCTTCGAAAGCGCTGCCGGCCTGTTTCGTCTCGGGAGATTTCACCCACCAGGTCGACGCGGGCGATCGCTCTCGGTTCTGGGCTGGAGTCTGCCTGAGCAGTTTTCAACGAGACTTCGGTGACCACGCCCAAGAGTTCACGTGCGCCAGCGGCGATCGCCAAGAACTTCCCAACCGTTGTGCGAAGTTCTTCGGTCGTCCCGATGATCGGAAGCTCGATATATGCTTCGGATCCTTTGACCGAGCATACATGGCAGCCCGATTCATTCTGTCCGGATACCGCACTTGCAAAACCGTTTGAGCGCTCAACCATCGTGCCTTGTTCCTGCAACCTATCGGAATTGTGCTTCTTTGAAGTCGCGTAGAACGAGAGTTTGCCACGCATTTCATAATTATTGCGTTAAGAAGCCGGCTTTTCTGACTGAATTCCTCACGGAGCGACGGAATAAATTTCCTCGCTTGCACGTCTTTGGGGTGAAGCATGCCGTCAGGCGTGTCCGCCAGCCAATAGTGCCAGCGCAGAGGGAGGAACCAGATGACGCGCATTGCCGAAACGACCAGAGCGCACAGCGAAGCAGCACCTGTCGACGAGGAATCAGCCGGTGTGGTTCATTCAGGGCGACGCAATTTCTTGAAGAATACTGGCCTTGCCACCATGGCAGCGATGGTTGGTGCCTCGATACCTTTTCACCGGAACATGCCTGCAGGGCTTTTGCCGGCCGCGTTTGCCCAAGTCACCGACGCGTTGGCCGGAAAGGACGGTCTCACGCTTCTCAACGATCGCCCGGTCAATGCCGAGACGCCGGCTGAACTGCTTGATGATGCGGTGACGCCGACAAGCCGGCATTTCATTCGCAACAATGGCATTCCGCCTGAGGATGTGGACCCGGAAAGCTGGACGCTGACGATCGACGGTTTCGTTGACAACAAGCTGGAGCTTTCCATCGCCGATCTGCGCGAGCAGTTTGAAGTGGTTACGCTGCAACTGACGCTGGAATGCGGCGGCAACGGACGCAGCGCCTTCAACCCGCCGGCGAAGGGCAACCAATGGACTCATGGTGCCGTGGCCTGCTCGGAATGGACGGGTGTGCGGCTGAAGGATGTTCTGAAAAAGGCGGGCGTTCAGTCGAATGTGGTCTACACCGCCCATTATGGCGCCGATGGCCACCTTTCAGGCAATCCCGACAAGTTGCCGATATCGCGAGGCTTGCCAATCGACAAGGCGATGACCGACAACATTCTCATTGCCTTCGAGATGAATGGCGAGGCCTTGCACCCGATGAACGGTGCGCCGCTACGCCTGGTGGTCCCCGGCTGGCCGGCCTCGACCGCCCAGAAATGGCTGACGCGGATCGAACTGCGCGACCAGATGCATGACGGCCCCAAGATGACCGGTACCTCCTACCGCGTGCCGGCCTACCCGGTGGCGCCCGGGCAGGATGTTCCGGAAGAGGATTTCGTCATCATCGAGCGCATGCCGGTGAAATCTCTGGTTACCTTTCCGGCCAACGGTTCCGACATCGGCATGGAAACGGACGTGCGGGGTCATGCATGGTCAGGTGATCGGTCCATCAGCAAGCTCGACATTTCCATTGATTTCGGCACGACCTGGCAGACGGTGGAACTGGACGCTCCGGTCAATGACGGGGCCTGGCAAAACTGGCGCACCAAAGTCAAATTCCCGCAGGCCGGCTACTATGAAATCTGGGCGCGCGCGACGGACAGCGAAGGCGACATGCAGCCTTTTGCGATCGCCTGGAACCCCAAGGGCTATCTGAACAACACCATGCACCGCGTTGGTGTACGCGCCAGCTGATCGCATAGCGCCAGACATTCAATCATCTGGAAACCGTGAGGCGGCGAATGCCGCTTCACGCAACCATTTTCATGGAGAATTGAAGAATGAACCTTGCTCGCGTTCGGCTGGGCCTTGTCGCATTTTCTCTTTTTGCCTCAGCACCCGCATTTGCGGATGCCCAGGCCTCGCTGGCCAATGCTGATATTGGCAAAGGAGAAAAGATCTTCAAACGTTGCGTCGCGTGCCACACGATTGAAAAGGCCGGAAAAAACAAGCTCGGCCCCAATCTCTACGGCATCGTGGGAAAACCGGTGGCGCAAGCCGAGGGCTATGCCTATTCCCCGGCGATGAAGGCCTATGGCGGGGAATGGACAGTTGAACGGCTGGATGCCTATCTGCTTCAGCCGCGCACGGCGGTGAAGGGCACCAAAATGGCGTTTGCCGGCCTGAAGAAGGAAGAGGATCGCCTCAACCTGATCGCTTATCTCAACACATTCTCCGAAGTGCCGGTTGGGTTTGGTGCTGCGATGGAAGAGACCGCCTCGGCCGAGCAGACAGCGAGCGCGGAGTCGGCGAAGAATGACGTTCAGGAGATCGAAGGTGATTTCGGGCGTCTCAAGGTTGCGCCGGGGGTCGACACGATATTTTATGCCTGCACGGCCTGCCACTCGGAGATGATCATTGCGCAGCAGGGGCTTACCCGTGAGGGCTGGGACGAGATGCTTGATTGGATGATCGATGAGCAGGGCATGGACGACATTCCAGAGCCGGACCGCAACGATATTCTGGACTATCTCTCAACGCACTATAATGAAGATCGTCCCAACTTCCCCAACCCAAACTAGGGCTTGTTGGCAGCGAGCGTTTCAACCGGCCAGGGTGAAACGGTGTGGGGCTCGCTTTCACGCATTGCCGGACCGATGGGCGTTCCTCTCTCCCCGGGGTGTCTTACCCGCATGACGTGGCCCGGGCCGTGGCGTCCTTCAGGGCGATCACGGTGTCGGGCTTCGCCATCTTACGGGTTGCCTGCTTCAGATAGGCGGCGATCGCGGCGAACTTCCCCGCGTCCATCCCGGTGGCTACGATGCGATAGCGGCGATCTGGCACTTCCCATGCCGCACTCTGAAGCGCGGGAGCCGAACCCGCCTCAGTCAGCGGTTCTGCACTCGAAAAAACCGTCAGCCGGCAACCTTCATGCCCCGCGAAATGGGCTGCCATGCCGAGCGGCACTGCCCTGACAGCCACGAGCGTGAGATTGGCTGCTGAAAGATCAGGAAATGCCGCAAGCTGCTCGCCCGAAATCGTTTGGAAAACGCGGTCTTGTGCGACGAATGTCTGCGCAGAGAACATCTCGTGAATGGCGAGTGGGCCGTCTGGCGCGAACTCGTCCGGTTGGTGAAGTGTGTGGGAGAGAGCGACGGCAAGCGCAATGGAGGCCGCGAGAGCCGACCCGAACAACCGGAGTTTCCGTGAGCGTGAAAACCGTCGTGACAAACCGCGATTGTCATTTCGGGCAGGCGCAAGGATTGCCGGTTGCGGTTTCAGGGCCTTCAGACTGGCGGAGACTTCACCGATCTCGGTCAGCAACGCCTTCAGCTCCGGCTCTGTTTCGAGACGCTGCGCGAAAGCTGCGCAGTCTTCGGTCATTTCGCCGTCGTGAAATGCGTTGACCTTGATGAAGTCCTCTTCCGTCACTTTGCTCATGGGGTTTGCTTTGTCCGCTTTTCATTCTGTCCGTCGCCATTGACGCGACGCAAAAGTTCCTTGCGAGCCCGGCTGACACGGCTCATGACTGTGCCGATGGGCACGTTCATCACCTCGGCCGCTTCCGCATATTTGAAGCCCATAATATCGATCAGAAACAACACCTCCCGGATTTCGGGGGGCAGTTTTTCGAAGGCGAGGCGGATCAAGATGTCACGGCCCCCGCTGCCTGTTCCATCACTCTCATCCAAAAGACGTTTTTGCACTGCGATATATTCACGGCGCACCCGTCTTTTTCTGAGCTCGTCATATTGCAGGTTGCGGATGACGCGGAACATCCATGGGCGTAACTCTTCCACACGTTCGGGGCGCGTGGCGTGGCGGAGCGCGCGTTCGATCGCATCATGGACAAGATCCTCCGCGCTTTCTGTGGGACCGCAAATAGAGCGCGCATAAGCGCGTAGCTCAGGAAGAAGCAGTTCGATCTGCGAAAGGTTGCCCATTTTCTGCTGGCCGCGTTCCCCCGGTCTCCGGGTCGGTCCGCGGCGTTGAACGCGTTGACCGACACGGAGATGTCCTTCCGGCAAATTAAACCTTCGCGTCTATGTGAGGCAAGGACAGGTGGGTTGACAGGTTGTTGGATATTATGAAACGATCCAAACATAATGTTTCTATCGTAACATATTAATCGGGCACCCGCCTTGGCGGATGGTCCCGAAACCACGGACGCAGCCATGACCGACGCTCTCGCCCGAAACACCGGCACGCAACTGAAAACTGAATGGTTCGAGGATGTGTCCGTGAACCGCACGGCGGCCGAGCGCCGGGCGGGCACGCTGACGGCGCGCCGCTCGATCAAGAAGGCCTATCAGGCGGCCTGGCTGGTGAAGGCCATCACCTGTATCGACCTCACCACGCTTGCCGGCGACGACACGCCGGGACGCGTGCGCCGGCTTTGCGCCAAGGCGCGACGTCCGGTGCGCGAGGACATCCTGGAAGCGCTGGGGCTTGCCGATGCGGGCATCACCACCGGCGCTGTCTGCGTGTATCCAACCATGGTTGGCCATGCGGTCAAGGCGCTGGAAGGGAGCAAAATTCCCGTAGCATCGGTGGCCACCGGCTTTCCGGCCGGTCTCATGCCGTTGCCGCTGCGGCTTGCCGAAATCCGCTATGCGGTGGAAGAGGGCGCGCACGAGATCGACATCGTCATCACGCGAGAGCATGTTCTGACCCAGAACTGGAGCGCGCTTTATGACGAAATTGCCGCGATGCGCGAGGCCTGCGGTGCGGCGCATATGAAAGCCATTCTGGCGACAGGGGATCTCAGCACGCTCACCAATGTCTACCGCGCCTCGATGGTCGCCATGCAGGCCGGGTCCGACTTCATCAAGACTTCGACCGGCAAGGAAGGCGTGAACGCCACGCTGCCGGTGAGCCTGACCATGGTGCGCGCACTGCGCGATTACCGCGACTATTCGGGCCAGATCGTCGGGTTCAAGCCGGCGGGCGGACTCAAGACCGCCAAGGATGCTCTCGCCTGGCTGACGCTCATGAAAGAGGAGGCGGGCAACCGCTGGCTGGAGCCGAATCTCTTCCGCATCGGCGCAAGCTCGCTTCTGGGCGACATCGAACGGCAATTGGAGCACTACGTGACCGGTCGCTATTCCAGCGCCAACCGTCACGCGGTCGCATGAGGATCAAAGACATGTCTTCCATCAAGGATATTCTGCGCACCATGGAATACGGCCCTTCTCCGGAAGCCAATGGCGATGTTGTCGCGTGGCTCAATGCCCATGGCCGCTCCTTCGGCCATTTCATCGATGGACGGTTTGTCAAACCGAAGGGCGCACGCCAGATTGCTGTTTCCAATCCCTCGGACGGTTCGCAACTTGCCGAGATCGCCTGCGGCACGGCAGAGGATGTGGACGCTGCTGTGAAAGCGGCGCGTGGTGCGTTCGGCAAATGGTCGAAGCTCTCCGGTCATGAGCGCGCCAAATATCTCTACGCGATTGCCCGCCATGTGCAGAAGCGCTCGCGCTTTCTTGCGGTGCTTGAGACCATGGACAATGGCAAGCCGGTGCGCGAGACGCGCGACATCGACATTCCGCTGGTCGCCCGCCACTTCTATCACCACGCCGGCTGGGCCGAGATGGTGGAAGACGAGTTCCGCGGCTTCTCGCCCGTGGGTGTGTGCGGGCAGGTGATCCCGTGGAACTTCCCTCTGCTGATGCTTGCCTGGAAGGTCGCACCGGCGCTCGCCGCTGGCAACACGGTGGTGCTGAAACCCGCCGACCTGACGCCGCTTACGGCGGTCGCCTTTGCCGAGATCTGCCACGAGGTTGGTCTGCCGGCCGGCGTGGTCAACATTGTCCAGGGCGATGGCGATACGGGTGCCGCCATCTGCGGCCATGCGGGCGTCGACAAGGTGGCCTTCACCGGCTCCACACAGGTGGGCCGCGTCATCCGCGAACAGATCGCCGGTTCCGGCAAGAAGCTCTCGCTGGAGCTGGGCGGCAAGTCGCCCTTCATCGTGTTCGAGGACGCCGATATCGATGCGGCTGTCGAGGGCGTGGTGGACGCGATCTGGTTCAACCAGGGCGAAGTGTGCTGCGCCGGCTCGCGCCTGATCGTGCAGGAAGGCATCGCCGAGCGCTTTCACGCCAAGCTGAAGGCGCGTCTTGAAACGCTGCGCGTCGGTGACCCGCTCGACAAATCCACCGATGTGGGCGCCATCGTTTCGCCGGTGCAGGTGGAGCGGATTTCCGCGCTGGTGGCAAAGGGTGTGGAGGAAGGTGGAACCCTCTGGCAGGCCTCCGCCCCGCTGCCTCAAAAGGGCAATTACATTGCGCCCGGCTTCTTCACCGATGTCGAGCCTGCCGCAACCGTCTGCCAGGTGGAGATCTTCGGCCCCGTCGCCGCCTCCATGACTTTCCGCACGCCGGACGAGGCCGCCGCACTCGCCAACAACAGCCGCTACGGGCTTGCCGCCTCCGTCTGGTCGGAAAACATCAATGTGGCGCTCGATCTTGCCGCGCGGGTAAAAGCCGGCGTTGTCTGGATCAACTGCACCAACATGCTCGATGCGGGCGCGGGGTTCGGTGGCTATCGCGAGAGCGGTTTCGGTCGCGAGGGCGCGCGCGAGGGGCTTTACGAATATCTCGCTGCAGACTGGGAAAAGAAGCTTTCCGCGCCCAAGGCATCGGAAGCCTTCATTCCCTCCGCCTCTCCGGCGGGTGAGGGCAAGGTTCTGGTCGAGGGCATCGACCGGACCATGAAGAACTATATCGGCGGCAAGCAGGCACGGCCCGATGGCGGCTATGTCTATTCGGTCGCCGGCAAGGGCGGCGTGCTGATCGGGCAGGCCGGCATCGGCAATCGCAAGGACATCCGCAATGCGGTCGAGGCAGCGGCGAAGGCCGGCGGCTGGGGCGGCGCGACCGGCCACAATCGCGCGCAGGTGCTCTATTATCTGGGCGAGAACCTGGAGGCGCGGCGCGAGGGCATGGAAGCGCTTCTGTGCGAGAGCACGGGCATCAGCGCGAAGAAGGCGGCAGAGGAATTCGATACCGCGCTGCGCCGCATCTTTTATTACGCCGCGCAGGCCGACAAGTTCGACGGGGCGGTCCACTCCACCCAGTCGCGCCATGTGACGCTTGCCATGAACGAGCCCTTTGGGGTTATGGGCATTGCCTGTCCGGACGAGGCCCCACTTCTGTCTCTGGTTTCGCTGGTGCTGCCGGCCATCGCCATGGGCAACCGGGTCGTGGTCGTGCCGTCTGCGCGCCATCCCCTGATCGCCGGCGATTTCTACCAGCTTCTCGACACGTCCGATGTGCCGGGTGGCGTGGTGAACATCGTCACCGGCGAGCGCGATCTTCTGGTGAAGACGCTTGCCGAGCACGACGAGGTAGCAGCCCTCTGGTATTTCGGATCGGCGGAAGGCAGCGCCATGGTGGAGAAAGCATCGGCCGGGAACCTGAAGTCGACCTGGGTCAATCATGGCCGCATGCCGGACTGGCTGGATGACGCGCAGGGACGCGGGCGCGATTACCTGCGCCGCGCCGTTCAGGTGAAGAACATCTGGGTTCCCTACGGCGCCTGACGCGCGTCTTGTGTTCTACGAATTAGCGTTCTGAAGGAATAGATTTCGCACCGACCCCGTAGAAATGTCGGTCCGGTGCGAACATTTCGCTCCATGCGGGATTCAAATGTCTCGCAGTCATCGTGTTTGCCGGTTAGATTAGCCACGAAACAGCGGGTTCAAGGCCATGGGCAGGTAACCGCGCGGTTTGGAATTCGCAAAGGACAAGCAAGATGACAGCATCGCTGAAAGAGACGGGTCTGGGCCTTCGCAGCCTGACGATAAGTGTGGCGTTCGCCATTGTTGGCGCGACGGGCGCCATGGCGCAGGACAATACAGACCCTTCCGCCGTCATTCGCATCGGTTCGCTCTATGAGCCGCAAAACCTCGACAACACGGCAGGTGCCGGGCAGGGCATCAACGAGGCCTTCAACGGTAATGTCTATGAGGGGCTGTTCCAGCTCACCGACGATGGCGACGTGGTGGAAAAGCTCGTCTCCGGTTTCGAGATGAGCGAGGACGGGCTCACCTATACCTTCACGCTGCAGCCGGATGTTACGTTCCATTCCGGCGACCCGCTGACCGCAGCCGATGTAAAGCACAGCATCGAGCGTGTTACCGCCGAGGCCTCCCAGAGCTCGCGCAAGCGCAGCCTGGCGAACATCGAGAGCGTGGAGGCCAAGGACGATAGCACCGTTGTGGTCACCCTCAAGGAGCGCTCCATCTCGCTGCCCTACAATCTGACCTATGTATGGATCGTCAATGATGCCGCCGAGGATCTGACCTCCAGCGAGGACGGCACCGGCCCCTACAAGCTCGATAATTGGCGGCGCGGTTCCAGCATCACGCTTTCGCCCTATGAAAACTACTGGGGCGAGAAGCCGAAGAATGGCGGCGTGACCTTCTCCTATTTCAAGGAGGCGACCGCTCTCAACAACGCGCTTCTGACCGGCGCGGTGGACATCATCACCAGCGTGCAGAGCCCGGATTCCCTGATCCAGTTCCAGGACAATCCGTCGTTTGTCGTCACGGATGGCCAGTCCACCACCAAGGAAGTTCTCGCCTATAACGACCGTGTTGCCCCCTTCGACAACGTGAAGGTGCGCAAGGCCGTTGCCCGTGCCATTGACCGCGAGCGTCTGTTGAATTCCATCTGGGGCGATTACGGCACGCTGATCGGCTCCTTCGTACCGCCAACGGACCCGTGGTACGTCGATCTCACCGATGTCGACCCCTACGACCCGGAAAGCGCCAAGGCGCTGCTGGCGGAAGCGGGCTATGCGGATGGTTTCACTTTCACGCTCGACACGCCGAACTACGATCCGCATCCGATCGTCGCCCAGTTCCTTCAGAACGAATTGGCCAAGGTCGGCATCACGGTGAACATCAACATCATCACTGCCAATGAGTGGTACACGAAGATCTACCAGGCGCAGGATTTTCAGGCGACGCTTCAGGAGCATGTGAACCACCGCGATATCGTGTTCTACGGCAATCCCGACTTTTACTGGGGCTACAACAACCCGGAAGTGGTGGAGCTGATTGCCTCTGCGGAGGCAAGCGGCTCGGAAGCCGAGCGCGATGAAAAGCTCACGCAGGCAAATCGCATCATCGCCGAGGATGCTGCCAGCGGATGGCTTTATCTCTATCCGCAGATTGTGGTATCGACCGCGTCGGTCAGCGGGTATCCGGTCAACGGCCTGAACTCGCAGTTCTTCGCATACGATATCGTCAAGCAGGCTCAGTAACCGATCCGGCGAGCCGCCATACGGTTCCACCTCGCGTGGAATTGTCCTGAGGGAGGTTCCGATCCTCGTTTATATCGCCCGGCGGCTCGCCATTCTTTTCTTCTCGCTTCTGGCGGCCTGTGTGGTTCTGTTCATACTGCTCAGGCTTTTGCCGGGAGATCCCGCCAATGCGCTGATCTCGGTCGGCGCCGACGAGGCGCAGATCGCGGCCGCGCGGCGGCAGGTCGGTTCCGATCTGCCGCTTGCCCAGCAATTCGTCCAGTTCATCACCAGTCTGGCGCGTTTCGATCTCGGCACGTCCTTTGTCAGCCGCACGCCGGTTTTGCCGGAAATCATGGACCGACTGGCGGTCACGCTGCCGCTCACCGTTCTCTCGTTCCTGCTGGCGCTGGTAATCGCCGTGCCGCTCGGCATTCTCTCGGCGGTGAAGGCCGATCGCTGGTATGGCGCGGCGATTTCGGTGATCTCGCAGCTCGGCATCGCCATCCCCGTTTTCTGGGTGGGGATTCTTCTGGTCACGCTGTTTGCCGTCAATCTGCGGTTATTCCCCTCTGGCGGCTTTCCGCCGCGCGGCTGGGAAACGCCGGTCGAGGCGCTGCGCACCCTGTTTCTGCCGATCCTCACCATTGCCATCGTGATGTCCGCCTCGCTTCTGCGCTATGTGCGCTCGGCCACGCAGGATGTGCTGGGCAGCGACTATCTGCGCACGGCGCGCGCGCTTGGCGCGGGCTTTTCCGAAGCGCTGGTGCGCCACGGCATCCGCAACGGCGCGGTGCCGGTGATGTCGATCCTCGGCATCGAGCTTGCCACGGCGCTGCTTGGTGCGGTGGTGGTCGAGCGGGTGTTCAACCTGCCGGGCCTCGGCTCCATGCTGCTCCTTGCCATTGAGCAACGAGATTTCCCCAACATTCAGGGCGTGCTTTTCATCTCCACGCTGCTGGTTCTTCTGATCGGTTTCCTTGCCGATCTCGGCCAGCGGCTGGTCGATCCGAGACTGCGTGAGAGCCGGGGAGCGCGGTCATGAGCGGGCAGGTGGAAACGGCGACAATGCCCAACCGGCGCGGTTCCCTCACGCTTACCGTGGGACTTGTTCTCGTCGGTCTGCATGTCGCGGTCGCACTGTTGACGTTGGTGTGGACGCCCTACGACCCCACGGGCATGGCCGGTGGGCGGCTGGAAGCGCCGTCACTGGCCCATTGGGCCGGCACGGATCGTCTCGGGCGCGATCTCTTCACGCAGATCATGATCGGCTCGCGCATCGCGCTGATCGTCGGTTTCGGCGCGGTGGCCATTGCGGCGGTGATCGGCGTCACGCTCGGCGTTCTGTCGGCCTTCGCCACGCGGTATCTCGATGACATTCTGGCAGCCGCCTTCGACATTCTGATCGCCTTCCCGACGCTGCTTCTGGCCATGCTTGTGGTGGCGGCAACCGAAAGCGCGAGCCTGTTTTCGGCCACGCTTGCGCTGGGCATCGCCATTTCGGCCATTGTCGCGCGGCTGACCCGCATTCTGGCCAAGCGCGTTCTGTCGATGGACTACATCACCGCGGCGCGCACGGCGGGTGCGTCGTGGCCGAGCATCGTCCTTCGCCATCTCCTGCCCAATATCTGGCCGATGCTGGCGGTAAATTTCGCGTTGCAGTTCGGCCTCGCCGTTATTGCGGAGTCCTCGCTGTCCTATCTCGGCCTCGGCGCGCCGCCGCCCAACGCCTCGTGGGGCCGTCTCCTTCAGGAGGCGCAGGGCACCGTCTACACCGCGCCCTTCGGCGCTATCGCGCCGGGCATCGCGCTAGTCACGTTGGTGATCGGCATGAACCTTCTGGCCGATGGTCTGCGCGATGCGGGCGACCCGACCCGGAGGGGCCGGCAATGAGCCTTCTCGATATTCGCGGCCTGACCCTCGCTACCGGTGGCACGACGCTGGTTTCCGACGTTTCGTTTTCCATCGCGCCCGGCGAACGGCTTGGCCTGATCGGCGAATCCGGCTCTGGCAAGTCGCTCACGGCACTTGCCGCCATCGGCCTTCTGCCGGGCGGGTTCAAGATTCAGGGCTCCATCAAACTTGATGGCCAAGAAATGGTGGGAGCGTCCGAGAGTGCGATGATTCCCCTGCGGGGCGCGGCGGCTGCCACCGTGTTTCAGGAGCCGCTCACTGCGCTCAACCCGTTGATGAAGGTGGGGAAGCAGGTGGCCGAGCCGGTCTTCCGCAGGCATCGCCGCGCGGGCGAGGCTGTTGACCGCGCAGCCGCCGCGCGCGAGGTGCGGTCGCTGCTTGAGCGTGTCTCGCTTCCCGACATCGACCGGATCGTGAAGTCTTATCCTTACGAGATTTCCGGTGGTCAGCGGCAACGCGTGGCCATTGCCATGGCGCTCGCCTGCCGCCCGAAACTGCTGGTCGCGGATGAGCCAACTACAGCGCTCGACGTGACCACACAGGTAGAAATCCTCGATCTTCTGTCCGGTCTGGTGCGCGAAGAAGGCATGGCGCTTCTCTTTATCAGCCACGATCTGCCCGTGGTGGCGCGCGTGACGGAAAACGTCGTCGTGCTGCGCCGTGGCGAGGTCATCGAACGGGGCGAAGTCCATGCCGTGTTCGATGAGCCGAAACACAAATACACGCGCTCGCTTGTCGATGCGGCGAACGCGTTTGACAAGGCGCTGGGGCCTGCACGATGAGCCTTATTTCACTCGAGAACGTCTCCTTCGGCTATTCACGCAAACAGCAGGTGCTGCACGATGTCTCGTTGAGCCTTCAGGCTGGCGTGAATGTCGGCTTGGTGGGTGAATCGGGGTCCGGAAAATCCACGATCCTAAAGCTTCTGCTCGGGCTGGCGCGTCCAACTCGCGGGCAGATTCAATTCGGCGACATCGAGCTCGATCCCGGCAACCGCGCCTTCATGCGCGGGTATCGCAAGGCGGTTCAGGCTGTCTTTCAGGATCCCTATTCATCGCTCGACCCGCGCCAGAAGGTGCAATCGATCATTGCCGAGCCATTGCGGGCGCTCGGCATTCCGGGCTCTCATCAGGAGGCGATTGAGAAAGCGCTCCACGATGTCGGCCTGCCGGCGGATGCCATAAACCGCTATCCGCACGAGTTTTCCGGTGGTCAGCGTCAGCGCATCGCCATTGCGCGCGCCATTGTCGCGCGGCCGCAGCTCATCCTTGCCGATGAGGCGGTGAGCGCGCTTGACCTCTCGACGCGGGCGCGCATTGTCGATCTTCTCAAGGCGCTTTCGGAAGAGATAACGATCCTGCTCGTTTCGCACGACCTGGCCGTTGTCGCGGCGCTGTGCGAAGAGATCGTCATTCTGGAAAAGGGACGGGTCGTCGAAAGCGGCAGGACCGCCGACATTCTGGAAAATCCAAAACACCCCTATACGCAAAAGCTGCTTGCGAGCGTGCCGCGGATGCCGGCTTAAGGCCGGCACCCGCAGTCAAGAATTAGCCTTCGATCTCGACCCACAGGGGCTGGTGGTCCGAGCCCTGCGCATCCATGTCGATCCAGGCGCGCCGCACGCTCGAGGCCATGTTCGAGCTTACCACGCAATGGTCGATCCGCACGCCTGTGCCGATGAAGCTGATGCCTTCATCCTCGTCATTGCCGGCGGCCACCCATGCATCGGTAAACCCGCCATCCTGCACGAGGCGGCCATGCTTCTCCGAGCGGTCGCCGATCAGAAGCGCATATTCCTCGCTGTCGGGCGTGAAGTTGAAATCGCCCATCACGATGGTGCGCTCGGGTACGGGTGGCGGTGGGATCTCATACCAGTCGCCTGCGATGTTTCCGCCCCATGCGGAACCGCGATGGGAGGCGTTGAGGAGCAGGTCCATCGCATGATGCACCTGCGGCAGCCGCGTCTGCGGGCCGATATGATCGAAATGGACCGAGCAGAAGCGCAGCGGACCGTTGTCCGTCGCGATCACGGTTTCAATCATTGCGCGCTGCTGGTGATACTGGTTCGTCAGCGCCATCTTGGGCAGGAGATGGTTCATGGAGGAAAGGATCGGCCAACGCGACAGCACCATGTTGCCGACCTGTCTGCGACGGTGCGTGACCGTGCCGTCATCAGCGACGATCGAGGCGTCGATGTCGATGCCGGGGCCATAAACCCAGTGGTAACCGGGCAGGCGCGCGCCGATCTCCTGCGCCTGATGGATGAGCCCGGTGCGGGGAAAATGGGTTTCCACTTCCTGCAGGGCGATCAGATCCGCGCCCTGGAGTTCTGCGACAATGCGGTCGAGGTTGAACTGCTCGTCCTTCCCCTTGGAGTACTGGATGTTGTAGCTGACGAGCTTCATTGAATGGCTCCGGCAAAATCGGGTTGGCTTACTGCAGCGAATTTGTCGGCAGGGCCGGTCTCCGCCACGATGCGTTTTTCGGTCGTTGGGTCGAAGAGATGCACGCTTTCAGGGGCAATCGAGAGCGAGCAGGGTGTGCCGGGTTCCGGATGGCTGCGTCCGGCGGAATGCAGCACGAAATCGCGCCCGGCGAGACGGCCATGCATGAGGCGGCCGCTGCCCTGTTCCTCTGAGAAATCGAAGGCGACGGTGAGAAGGTGCGGGTCATTGGCCTCGGGCACGATCTTCAGATCTTCGGGCCGCAGGCCCACGATGACCGACTGGCCGGCGATGGTCTTGCCGATAGTGGGGTCGATGGGCAGCCGAAATTGTGTGTTGTCGATCACCGCGAAGGTTCCGTCCTCGGAGACACCACAGGGCAGGAAGTTCATGGCCGGCGAGCCGATGAAGCCGCCGACATAGACGCTTGCAGGCGCGTGGTAGACCTCTTCGGGCGTGCCGACCTGTTCGATGCGGCCCGCGTTCATCACCACCAGACGGTCGGCGAGCGACATGGCTTCCACCTGATCGTGCGTCACGAAGACGGAGGTGGCTTTCAGCGCGCGGTGAAGGCGGCGGATTTCAAGGCGCATCTGCACACGCAGCTTGGCGTCGAGGTTGGAAAGCGGCTCGTCGAACAGGAACACTTTCGGCTCGCGCACGATGGCGCGGCCCATGGCAACGCGCTGGCGCTGACCGCCCGAGAGCTGTGCCGGCTTGCGGTCAAGCAGCTGGTCGAGGCCGAGGCTCTTGGCCGTGGCTTCCACCTTCTGCATCCGTTCGGCTTTGCGCATGCCGCCGACCTTCAGCGCGTAGCCGATGTTCTGCGCGACGGTCATGTGGGGATAGAGCGCATAGTTCTGGAACACCATGGCGCAGCCGCGCTCGCGTGGCTCAAGCCGGTTCACCACCGTGTTCTCGATGGCGATCTCGCCAGCGCTGATTTCTTCAAGCCCGGCGATCATGCGCAGAAGCGTGGACTTGCCGCAGCCCGAAGGGCCGAGAATGACGATGAACTCGCCATCGTGAATGTCGAGGTCGACACCATGGACGACCTGGTTCTTGCCGTAGAATTTCTCGACCTTGCGAATGTTGATATCGGCCATGATGACAGCCTTTCTCTAGACTATTTTTCGGTGCTGATGAGGCCGCGCACGAACCAGCGTTGCATGAGGACAACGACGAGCAGCGGCGGCAGCATGACGATGAGTGTTCCGGCCATGGCGACGTTCCAGTCGGCAATGGCGTCAGGGCCGGGGATGAGGCGGCGCAGCTCCATCACCACGGTGGAGTAGTTGGCCCGGTCGGTGATGATGAGCAGCGGCCACAGATACTGGTTCCACGCATAGACAAACATGATGGTGGCAAGAGCCGCGATGTTGGTGCGCGACAGGGGCAGCAGAACCTCGATGAAGAAACGGAACGGGCCGGAGCCGTCCATCTTGGCCGCTTCCACCAGTTCGTCGGGAATGGTGAGGAAGAACTGGCGATAGAGAAACGTGCCGGTGGCCGTCGCCACCAGCGGCAGGATCAGGCCCGTATAGGAATTCAGCATGTTCCATTCGAGCGAGAGCTCGACGCCGGAGACCTGCGCGATCAGCCAGCTTATGCCGGTGACATCGAGGATGGTCTGGAACGGGTAGAGCGCGTTGGCGGCCACCGAGTAGGTGGGCACGATGCGCACTTCCAGCGGCAACATCAGGGTAATGAAGATCACCCAGAAAAACACCATGCGCAGGCGGTAGTTGAAGAAGACGATGGAGAAGGCGCTGATGGCCGAGATGATCACCTTGCCGATCACGACGGCGATGGCGACGATCATCGAATTCATGAACTTCACGCCGAATTCGGCGCGGGTCCATGCGGCGGTGAGATTGTTCCACAATTCCCCACCGGGGAGGTAGTGCACATTGGTCGAGTTGACCTCGGCCACGGTCAGCGTGGCGGCGACGAATGCGAGCCAGATCGGTACGATCAGAAGCAGGGCGCCGGCGACGAGGATCACATGGGTGACGATGTTGAGGAGGGGGGTGCGTTCGATCATGGCTTGCTCCTCACGTGTAGTGCACGCGGCGTTCGATGAAGCGGAACTGGAAGAAGGTCATGAGGATGACGAGCCCCATGAGAACCAGTGACTGCGCAGCGGCACCCGAATAATCGAGCCCCTGAAAGCCATCGACATAGATCTTGTAGACCATCAGCTCGGTGGCGCGGGCCGGACCGCCTTCGGTCAGAATGTCGACAATGCCGAAGGAGTCCGTGAAGGAATCCGTCATGTTGATGACCAGCAGGAAGAAGATGGTCGGCGCGAGCAGCGGAAGCTGCAGGTCGAGCATGCGGCGCATCACCCGCGCACCATCCATGGAGCCGGCCTCGATCAGTGAGCGCGGAATGGACTGGAGACCGGCCAGAAAGAAAATGAAGGAATAGGAGACCTGTTTCCACGCCTGGGTGATGATGATCGCCGTCATGGCATCGACGCCGGAGAGTGCCGGGTTCCACAGACCGGGCGACAGCGTGTTGAGATAGGCAAAGACGCCTGATTGAGGATTGAAAAGAAAGCGGAACGCGAGCGCCGCGGCTGGTGCCGCGATGGCATAGGGCCAGATCATCCCGACGCGGAAGAAACGATAGCCGCGCAACTGTCGGTCGGCAAAGAGCGCCAGCACCAGCGCGATGGACATAGCAAGCCCGGTCGAAAGCACGGCGAAGATAATGCTGCGCCAGATAGAGGCCCAGTAGGTTTCGTCAGAGAAAACGGCCTTGAAATTGTCGAGCCCGACCCATTGATTGCCGCCGCCGAAGGGCTGCTCAAGGGTGAATGCCCAGTACATGGCCTGCGATGCCGGCCAATAGAAGAACACGAATATGATCAGCAACTGGGGGGCAATGAAGAGATAGGCCAGCCAGTTGGCCTTGAAATAAGCGCGCTTTTGCATGGACGTTCCGAGGGTTGCGGAGGCAGGCTGAAATGGATGCGCCACGGCTAACCAGCCGTGGCGCGCCGAATCTGCCCTACGTCAGGGAAGCGTCTTGCCTGCGTAGGTGCGCTCGAATTTGCGCAGCATCGCGTTGGAACGCTCGACGGCATCGTCCAATGCCTCCTGCGGGGTCTTCTGGCTACTCAGCACGGCTTGCATCTGCGAGGTCCACTCGGCGCGGATCTGCACGAAGCTGCCGAGGCGGATGCCGCGGGTCAGTGGGGTGACCGGCGTGTAGGTGAGTGATTCAATGGCTTTCTCGCGACCCTTGTAGGGGCGTTCGTCGTAAAAGCCTTTCTTGACGAGATAGTCGAAGCCTTCGTCAGTCACCGGAATATAGCCTGTCACCGTGCTCCAGAACTCGGCGGATTCGGGCTTGGCGAGGAATTTGAAATACTCGGCAGCGCCGCGATATTGTTCTTCGGTCTTGCCGGAAAGCGTCCAGAGCGATGCGCCGCCCACGACCGAGTTCTTGCGCTCCGTGCCCTCATAGACCGGCAGCATGGCCACGTCCCAGAGGAACCCTTCGCCGACCTGCTCGGTGACGGCCTGGTGGCTCGCGATGGAGCCGAAGTAATGCGCGCACTCGCCGGCAGCAAAGGCGTCGCGGGTGGAGAGGCCGGTTTCGCGGGTCTTGATGACCAGCAAGCCTTCATCGATCCAGCGCTTGATGTCCTTCATGTGTTTGGCGTGGAGCGTGGTGTTGAACACCACTTCGGCGTCGAGACCGTCATAGCCATTGTTTTTCGTGGCGATCGGCTCGCCATGAACCATGGAGAATTGCTCCAGGTCGACCCATGAGGACGGAGCGTAACCGGCAGGGCAGGCGCTGCCGGCTTCCTTCAGCTCGCGCAGGACCTGCTCATACTGTTCCCAGGTCTTGGGTGCTTCGTCGCGGCCGATGGATTTGTACGCATCGACGTTCCAGTACATCATTGCCGTGGAGGAGTTGAACGGCATGGACCACAGGCGGCCCTCAGAGTCGGCGTAGTAGTTGGCGATGCCCGGGAAATAGGAGTCCCAGTCGATGTCGATGCCGTGATCTTCCATAAGCTTGTAAGCCGGATAAACCTGACCGGAAAGCATCAGGTCCGGGGCCGAAACCTCGACGCCCTGAACAATGGTAGGGTGCTTCTTAGCGCGGAAGGCGGCGATGGTGTTCTGCAGGGCCGTGGCATAGTCGCCCTGGCTGACGCAGGAAATTTCGTATGTGTCCTGCGAGGCGTTGAAGCGGTCGCAGGTGGCCTGGACCTGCTCACCGAGCTGGCCGGTAAGCCCGTACCAGTATTCGAACTTGACCTTCTCGGCCTGGGCCGATGTGGACAGTGCCAACAGCGCGAACGCGCCTGCAATAAGTGTCTTTTGCATTGTGTTTCCCTTGGATGGAAGAAGCGGTCGCCGGCACCAGCACCGGTCGCGCCTTGGCCTATCGGTGTGCCTTGACAGTCGGGTGACCGCGAAATGAAACTTATTTGACAGCTGGCAAGCGGCTGATTAGCCGGCCACTTTTTCGCGCTCAGCACCGTCGTCGGCGTGCCTGCGCCGTTTGCCGAACAGGCCGTCGGCCATTTCCGCGTGGCGGTGAATGTAATCGTGGAAGTGGACAAGCGTGCTGTTCTCGTCTGCCAGAACCACGGCATACTGGGCAGGGCCATCGAGACGCAATGGCTCGCCAGGCATGCCCGGCAGATGGGCGTTCACGTCATAATGGTTGCCCGAAATCGTGGTCAGCGGGATGCCATGCCACAGGCCCGTCGTCTGCCGGTGCACATGGCCGGCAATCACCTGACGAATGTCGGGATGCGTCTTCAGTACGTCGAGGAATCGCTCCGATTCCTGAAGCTTGATCCGGTCCACGGGCATGTAAAGATCGTTAGCGTGGTGGTGCATAACGATGATGACGGGCCGGTCCTTCGCTTCTTCCAAGCGAGCCGCAAGCCATGAAAGCCGCTGGTCACAGAGCACACCGCTGACGATCTCCGGCTCAGACGAATCGATGACGATGACGCGGTATCCCTTTGCGTCTATGGCCTTCTGGATGTGGCCGTTTTCATCGTCGTGCAGGGTGCCGAACACGTCCTTGAACCGGTCGCGGTGATCGTGATTGCCGAGCGTGAGTACCACCGGCATCCGGAGCTGGTCGATCATGCGGTCGAGAGTTTCATAGGCCGGAATTTCACCGCGGTCGGCAAGGTCGCCGGCGAAAATGCAGAAATCAGCATCACCATGATTGATATTTGCGCTGTCGATGGCCGCCTGCAGGCGCTTGGTCGTGTCCAGCCCGTTTGTGGCGAAGCCCTCCGGTGAAAGATGGATGTCGCTCATGACGATGAATTTCAGCATGATTGCCCCGCTGTCTTGTGTGGTTTCGGGCCGGGTGGCCACCACACAGCGGGTATCATCGCCCTGTGTCGGACGGCTGACAGATTTGTTGCGACTATATTACAGGGGGGTGACCGAGGCGTCGGCCTGTGGGTGAGGCGCGGAAGCGATTGCGTATTTTTCGATCATCGTCTCGAGATAACTCGCCGCTTCTTCGCCTTTCAGAGCATCTCCCCAGAGCCGTTCGGCAATGTCTTCATGCAGGGTCATGGCTTCCGGCGCCGAGGTGATGAGCGCCACGCCTACGCGAATGTTCGGCTGTTCGCCGAGCCGGAAGGGACTGATGGCCAGAACCGACCTGTCCTGTTGTCGGAAGATCTGAAAACTGGTTGCGGGCACCGGCTCGCGTACAATGCCGATCTGGATGCCGATTGGCTGTTCGCGTAGCATGGAAAGAATGTATTCGGCTTCGCGGCGTGCCTGAAGGCGGCGTTTATCGACGACATCCGGGGGCAGGTCGTGCCGACCGATCAGCCCATGTAGCAGAAATCCTTCGAGATCGGACGAGGCGATCAGGCTCACGATCAGTGGCCGGCGCAGACGAAACGCTTTCTTGCGTGCGCGCAAAATATCGATGAGCGCATCGACCAGCTCTCCCGCGCTGTCGTCGGGATCGACTTCCGCGGGAACGGATTCGCGCAGCACCTCTTGCAAAGCATTGTCATAGGCATCGGAAGTGAGGAGATAGGAAACCGGGCTGAACAGGCCGATCACCTGCTGGCAGTCGTCTTCGAGTTGCCGCATGCGCTCGAAAAAGGCGATGGCGCTTGAAACATACTCCACGCCGACGCCCATCAGGCTTGGCAGCGAAACGCCCAGCACATCGGCGATGCTGGTGAGCATTTCGATCTTGCGAATTGCGCCTTTTTCCGCGCGATAAAGCGCGGCGCGCGAGATGCCGAGCTTTTCTGCCAGTTCATCGGGAGCAAGCCCCTTGCCGAGACGATACGCGCGCAGCCGGGCACCGATGTCGCTGAATCTGATCAAGTCGCCCTGTGACACGCTTTTTTCTCGCAAGTTCCCGTGCCTTCCGTTATCGGGTGCGCTGTGCCGGCTTGTCAACGCAGCTGCTCAAATTCCCACCAAAAGCTCACAATTTGGACAAAAAAGCAAATCGTCTCATTTTTGAGAATTTCCGTTGACAGGCATTTTGGGGGCTCGTAATCTGCTTGTTTAAAAACCAAAGGAGAGGCGGAACAATGAAACATCTCTTTACGAAACTGGCTGCAACGACTGTTATGGGCGTGGCTGGCGCGGCATTCGCGACAGGCGTCTTCGCTGCGGATTTCGTTGCCAAGATCGGCCATCTGGAATCGGCGCAGCAGTCGCGCCATGTTCATCTTGAGAAGGTGGCCAAGCTGGTCAATGAGCGGACCGACGGTGCGGTTGAGTTCCAGCTCTTCCCGCAGGGCCAGCTCGGTCAGCAGCGCGAAATGACCGAGGGTGTCCAGCTTGGAACCCTTGAGGCGACAGTGGCTCCGGCTGCCTTCCTTGGCGGTTTCAACCCCGCCGTCTCCATCTTGGATATCCCGTTCCTGCTTCCCGACAATGATGAAACCGCCCAGAAGATCCGCGGCGGTGCGTTCGGTGAGGCGCTTTGCGATAGCTTCAATTCGCGCGGCGTGACCTGCATCGGCCTTTGGCCCAACGGCAAGAAGAGTTTCACCTCCTCCAAGCCGCTCGCAAGCCTTGAGGATTTCGCCGGACAGAAATTCCGCGTGATGGATTCCAACATCCTGATCGAGCAGTTTAACTCGCTTGGCGCTTCGGCCATCGCGCTTCCCTTTGGCGAGCTCTACACCGCCCTGCAGACGGGCGTTGTCGATGGTGAGGAGAACCCGCTCGACACCATCCAGCGCATGAAATTCTACGAAGTGCAGAAGCACCTCGTGCTCTCTGACCATGGCGCGATGGAAGACGTGATCCTCTTCAACCCGGCCTGGTGGGCAAGCCTTCCCGAAGAGCATCAGAAGACCATTGTGGATACCTTCAATGAGGTCATTCCCGAACTGATCAACCACAAGGCCGAGGCTGTCGCTGCGGCGCTTGAGGAGATCAAGGCATCCGGTATCGACATCCGCGAGATGAGCGATGAAGAGAAAGCCGCTTTCCGTGACAAGATGTATCCGGCTGCACGCGCTGCTTTTATCGAGCGCGCCGGCGATGAGGGCGAGAACCTGATCGCCGTATACGAAAAGGAATATGAGGCTGCGGGCGCAGAGTAAGCGCCGCCTCAAACCTGTACCAGAGCATTGACGTTCACATGCCGGGCTTCATCGTGAGCCCGGCAGCGGCTTCTTTTTTCCAGGGCAGCGGTTTCTTATTCAAGGATCGAGACTTTGAAAGCACTTGCCATCATCAGGACCGCGGAGCGCGTAGCGGCGGTCTCCATCTTTCTGACCATGGTCGCGCTCTATTCTGCGAACGTGCTCGCCCGGCAGGTCGGCGGCACGTTTGCCTCCGAGTTTGCCTGGGTCGAGGAAGCCGTGCGGCTGATGAGCCTCTTCCTCGTTTTCCTGACGGTCGGTCTTGCCCTTGAGAAGGGGCGTCATGCCGGTGTTCACACCTGGCGCGACCGCATTGCGCGGGCGACCGGGCTGCCGCTCCGAAAGATCATCGACGCGGTCGGCTTCGTGTTCTGCATCTATCTTGTCTGGCTTGGCTATCAGATGACCGCTTTCGTCTACGGCATGGGCCAGAAGAGCCCGACGCTGAACATTCCGGTCTTCTGGATCTATCTCGCGCCCACCATCGGTTTTGCACTCATGGCGCTGCGTTTTGCCCTCAGCTTCTTCGGCCGCATCGATCGTTTTGCCGGACAGGCGTCGGAGGAATAATGATCCTTTTTGCACTCGTTATTATTGTCGCGGTCCTGCTTCTGGTCCTTGGTTTCGAGATGTTTCTCGTGCTGGGCGTGCCGGCGCTCATGATCAAGGAATTTTTCTACGGAAACCTGCCAGACCCGGTGGTCGTGCAAAAGATTCTGGGCGGCATCAACCACACCACGCTTCTGGCCATTCCCTTCTTCATCCTGGCGGCCGAGCTGATGGGCGAGGGGCAGATCGCCCGACGCCTCACCGGCCTCGTCAAGGTGTTGGTCGGTCATCTGCGCGGCGGCATGGGCTACACCACGATCGGCGGCTCCATGGCGTTCGGTTCGGTTTCCGGCTCCGCCCCGGCCACTGTCGCGGCAATGGCGCGCATGGTCTATCCGGAGATGCGCAAGGCCGGTTTCAGCGACAAATTCTCGCTCGGTCTCATCGTTTCAAGCGCCGAGACAGCGCTGCTCATTCCGCCGTCGATCACCTTCATTATCTATGGCTGGATGACCGGCACCTCGGTTGCCAAGCTGTTTGTCGGGGGCCTCGCCGTGGGCCTGGTGCTGGGCCTTGCTTTTGCCATCATGGCAGCGCTTGAGGCGCGCCGCTCAGGCGTCGAGCGCGGGCCGCGCACGAGCTGGCGCGAGCGCCTTGTCGCAATCCGGGAGGCGGGCTGGGCGCTGGGCATGCCGGTCATCATTCTGGGCGGCATCTACAGCGGCTATTTCACGCCCACCGAGGCGGCGGCCGCAAGCGTTGTCTACGCCATTTTCGTGGAAGGCGTGATCTTCCGCGAGCTGACCTTGCGCAAGCTTTTTGCCGTCACGGAACGTGCGGCCATCTCCACCGCCATCATCTTCATCCTGCTGGCGATGGGCGGGCTGCTTTCCTATTTCATCACGCTGGCGCAGGTGCCATCGGCGATCACCGCGTTCCTCGACGCCATCCACGCCGGACCGATCATGTTCCTCCTGATCGTGAACATCAGCTTCCTGATCGCAGGCATGTTCATCGATCCGAATTCGGCGCTCTTGATTCTCGTTCCGCCGCTCTATCCAGTGGCGACGGCGCTCGGTATCGATCCGGTTCATTTCGGCATGATCGTCACGCTGAACATTTCGATCGGCATGATCACGCCGCCCTTCGGCCTCGATATCTTCGTGGCGTCCTCGACGCTCTCCAAGCCGGTTCTCACGATCATTTCGGGCCTGTGGCCCTTTATCATCGCGAACCTCATCGTGCTGGCGATCATCACCTATGTGCCCGACATTTCCACCTTCCTGCCCAACCTCGTGTTCGGCTGACGGAAATGCCAGAAAGGATTGAAACGATGGACGACGTGCCGTCAATCAAGGCTTTCGAGCTGCCGCTCTCGGTCAAGAGCAACGAGCCGGTCAATGGCGAATACCGCCTTCTGGTTCTTGCAGCGCCGCACGATATCCTGAAGCGCTGCCGGGCCGGGCAGTTCTTTCATCTGCTTTGCCCGCAGGCGGGGGGCGAAACGCCCTATCTGCGCAGGCCCATGAGCATTTATGGCTTCTATCCCGAAAAGGGGGAGCTGCATTTCCTCTACAAGGTTACGGGGGCGGGCACTCGTGCCCTGGCCACGCTGTCGCTCGGCGACAGGCTGAATGTTCTGGGCCCGCTCGGTGAGCCGTTCACCATTGCCGATGACTGGCAGGATCTTGTGCTGGTGGCGCGCGGCGTCGGGCTTGCCACGCTTGCCCCGCTGGCGCTGGAGGCCAACCGTCTTGGCCGCAGGCTCACCGCGATCTGCAGCGCGCGCCATCCCGACTATCTGATGTCGACGGATTATTTCGAGTCGCTCGGTGCGGATGTCATCACGCTGACCGACGCGGAAGGCACGTCGGATCTCGACAATCTGGAAAAGGTCATCGAGGGGCTAATCGCGGCCGGCCGTGCCGACGCGTTCTACACATGCGGCTCCAACCGCATGCTGCGACTGTTGCAGACCATCGGCGAACGGCACGGTATTCCCGGCCAGATCGCACTGGAGCAGCAGATGGCCTGCGGCATCGGCATGTGCCATTGCTGCGTACGCCCGTTCACTCGCGGCAACCGGCAGGTGCATCTGAGAGTATGCCGCGAAGGCCCCGTCTTCGACATGATGGAGGCGATCGCATGGTAGACCTTTCGGTCGATATTTCCGGGCTCAAGCTCAAGAACCCGATCATGCCGGCATCCGGCACCTTCTCCGAGGATCTCGCGGAGGTGTTCGATCTCGACCGGCTTGGCGCGCATGTGACCAAGACCATCACTCGTGGCTGGCGCGATGGAAATCCGACGCCGCGCGTGTGCGAGGTGAATGGTTCAATGCTGAATTCCATTGGCATTCCGAGCAAGGGTGTGGGCGCCTTCATCGAGAAGGTCGTGCCGTTTTACGCCCATTACGAGACGCCGCTGGTGGTCTCCATTTCGGGAAACACGGCCGATGAATTCGCAACGCTGTGTTCCGAAGTCAGCGTCCCCGGCGTTGCGGCCATCGAGGTCAACATTTCGTGCCCGAACATCGAGGAAGACGGTAAGGCCTTTGCCATCCGCCCATCCTCCACCCATGACGTGATGCGCAAGCTGCGGGCGGCGACCGATCTGCCGCTCTGGGCCAAGCTCACCCCCAATACGGGCGAAACGTCCGAGGTGGCGCGCGCTGCAGAAGAAGGCGGCGCCGATGCGTTGGTGGTGGCCAACACGATTCTGTCGATGGCCATCGACATCAACACGCGCCGGCCCAAGCTGGGTAATCTGATGGGTGGCCTGTCCGGCCCCAGCCTGAAGCCCATCGCACTGCGCATGGCCTACCAGTGCGCCCGTGCGACCAAAATTCCGGTCATCGGTTGCGGCGGCATTTCCACGGTGGAAGACGTGATCGAATATCTGATCGCCGGGGCAAGCGCTGTTCAGGTGGGCACTGCCACCTTCATTCATCCGACGATCATGTTGTCGCTGATCGATGGCCTGGAAGACTGGCTTTCAAACCAGGGGCTTTCCTCCGTGAAAGACCTTATCGGCTCCGTCATCGATGGCGAGCAGGATGAGTCTGTCGTCTTCATGGAAGCCGCGCCATGAACGCCCAACCTGCTCCTTTCGCCGATGTCCGGGCACAGGATCACGCGCTGGCCGCGCGCCTTTTTGATGATGTGGCGCGCCTGTCGCCCGATGTGGAAGGCGTCAGCCGTCCGGCCTTTTCCGCGATCGAGACGCAGACGCTGAAATATCTCGAGGATGTTGCGAAGGTCGAGGGGCTGGCGGTCTGGTATGATGCAGGCTGCAACGCGCTTTTCTCGCTGCCGGAGGATCGCGATGCGGAGCGTGTCGTCGTTGTTGGCTCCCATGTGGACAGCGTGCCTTTCGGCGGCAATTTCGACGGGCTGGCCGGCGTTGTGGCGGGGCTCATCTGCCTGATCCGCGCCCGGCGCGAGGGACGCCGTTTTGCAAAACCGGTGCATGTGCTCGCCATGCGGGGTGAGGAAAGCGCCTGGTTCGGCCCGTGCTACATCGGCTCGAAGGTGCTCACGGGCACGCTTGCAAAGCGCGAACTTGAAGAAACCCACAAGGGCGATGGCCGCACGCTGGAAGAGCATATGGCCGATATCGGCCTGCCGGTCGAAGATATCCGGGCGCAAAAGCCGCTGATGGATGTGAGCCGCATGGAAGCCTATCTCGAGCTTCACATCGAGCAGGGCCCGCTGCTGATCGGCAAGAACATTCCGGCAGCCACCGTTTCGGGCATTCGCGGCAATATCCGCTACCGCGCGATCACCTGCCACGGCGAGGCAGGGCACTCCGGCGCAGTGCCGAAGGCCTACAGGCGCGACCCGGTTCTCGCCATGGCCGATCTTCTGGTGCGGCTCGATGAAAGCTGGACGACGATCCTGAACAAGGGCGACGATCTGGTGCTCACAAGCGGCATCGTGGCGACAGATCCGGAAAAACACGCCATGTCGCGCATTCCAGACCGTGTGTCGTTCAGCCTCGACATGCGCAGCCAGAAGCCGGAAACACTGGATGACATGCGCGCGCTTCTGAAAAGCGAGATCAAGGAGATCGAACGTGACCGTCGGGTGCGATTCGATCTGGGCGAGGAGCTGCGCGTGGAACCGGCGCTTTGCGACAAAGGGCTGGTGGCGGGCCTTGAGGAGGCGATGCGCAAGGTGGGACAGGAGCCATTCGTGATGCCGAGCGGCGGCGGGCATGATGCTGCCGTGTTCGCTGGCGCCGGCGTTCCTGCTGCCATGGTGTTCGTGCGCAACCGCAATGGCTCGCACAACCCGCAGGAAGCGATGGAGATCGACGATTTCCTTGCCGGCGTGGATATCCTCTCTGCTTTCCTTGCGGGGGCGGAGTGACGGTGCGTTTTCTACAGGAAACGAATCTCCTCATTGCCGGGCTGGCTCACGCGGGAGATTGCTGTTAGCGAAAAGGCCCGATCAACGAACAGGACCACGACATGTTCTCCAACACCTTTCCCGACCGCACTGCCATTTCGCAGATGGTCGCCCGCATGCTTCTGGAGATCGAGGCGGTGCATTTTCGCGCTGAGCAGCCGTTCACGTTCACGTCTGGTCTTGCAAGTCCGGTCTATATCGACTGCCGCAAGCTGATCTCCTACCCGCGCGTTCGCGCCGCGATCATGGATTTCGCGGCCTCGGTCATCTTCCGCAACGTCGGTTTCGAGCAGTTCGACGCGGTGGCGGGCGGCGAGACGGCGGGCATCCCCTTCGCGGCCTGGCTGGCCGAACGCATGGGACTGCCGATGCAATATGTGCGCAAAAAGCCGAAAGGCTTTGGCCGCGACGCGCAGATCGAGGGCGCGCTGAGCGAAGGCGCGCGCGTGCTTCTGGTCGAGGATCTGACCACCGATGGCGGCAGCAAGATCAAGTTTGCCGAGGCCGTGGCCCGAACCGGTGCGCAGGTTACCGACACGTTCGCCGTCTTTTACTACGACATCTTCCCCGACACGCCGAAGCGGCTTGAAGCCGCCGGCATGCGGCTTCATCATCTGGCCACCTGGTGGGATGTGCTCGCCGTCTGCAAGGAAGAAAATCGCTTTTCGCCGGAAACGATCGTTGAGGTCGAAAAATTCCTGAATGCGCCTACCGAATGGTCGGCGAACCATGGCGGCATTTCAGAACTGCCGCAGTAAATCCCAAAGGACCTGGATCATGTTTGATACGTTTTTGAAGGATCTGAACGAGCAGGGCGGAAGCGTTCGCGCCTATGAAGGCTGCGCGGTCAAGGCCCATGCCCGCATCACCAGCGAGCCGGAAAACGCCGCTGCCCTTCTGCTCATCGCCTATGCCGCGCAGCGTTTCGTGGAAGCCTATGACGACCAGCCGCTCACCATGACGGCGGCGGATGAGGAGCTGGAGCTCTTCACCGAGATCGTCAACACGCTCGATGCGGCCTATAAGGACGGATCCGAGGCTGACAAGCTTTCCGCTCTCAACAAGGCCTCGGCGCGTCTGGCCGCGACGATCAAGGCCGGCTAAACAGGCTTCAATTCACTGACAGATGATGCGCTCGCCGGGTTTTTCCGGCGAGCAAATTCGTTGTGCGCCGATCATGGCCAAATAGCCGTTTCCTTTCCTCCTCGCATGGGATAGCTTCGCGCCCGAATTCGTATGGGAGCCGGGTTTGCATCTGTATATGAGGTTTTGCGCGGGGCTGGATCGTCTGGCAACGGCGCTCTGTGTTCTTGCCTGCCTGGCGCTGACGGCCAGCGTGCTTGCCATCGTCGTGATGCGCTATGGCTTTGGGGTCGGGTTCATCGAGCTGCAGGATTTCGCCTCCTACACATTTGCCGTGCTCCTCATATTCTCCGTGCCGGTGTGCCTGCGCAGAGGCGGGCATGTGCGTGTTGAGATCCTGTCGGAGAACCTTCCGCCCGTTTACACGCGCATCGCGGATGCCGTGGCGGTCTTTCTGTTTCTCGTGCCGGTGTTCAGTTTGATCATCTGGGCCGACTGGGCGGATCTCGCCTATTCCTGGTCCATCCGCGAGGCTTCCGTTGAAACGGGTGGGCTTCCAGGCCTGTTCATCGTCAAGACGGCCCTGCCGCTCGGGGCTGCAATGATGATCCTGCAGGGTATCGCCATGGTGCTCGCGCCGGACGCACAACGCACCGCCGAAGACGAGCCGGCCCTATGACCCTTTCCGAGCTGTTTCTGTGCCTGATGCTGGTCGGGCTGTTCGCCGGCATTCTGAGTGGCATTCCGGCCATGCTCGCCATTGCCGGTGTGCCCTTTGTCGTCGCGGTCATTGCCAGCCTCTTCGGCGCGTTCGATCTGTCCTTTCTGGATTTCTTTCCAAGCCGCGTCTGGGGCGTGATGAGCAACACGCTTCTGATGGCGGTGCCGCTTTTCATCCTCATGGGCGTGGTGTTGGAGCGATCGCAGCTTGCCGAGCGCATGCTGGAAGTGCTGCGCGAGATGCTTGGCGCATCGCCCCGCGGCCTTGCCCTTTCCGTGTTGCTCTTTAGCGCGCTCATAGCGGCGTCCACCGGCATTGTCGGCGCGACGGTCGTCATGCTGGGCCTCGTCAGCCTTCCCGCCATGCTGCAGGCGGGGGTTTCGCCGCGCGTGTCGAGCGGCATCATCTGCGCCAGCGGCACGCTGGGTCAGATCATCCCGCCTTCCATCCTGCTCGTGCTTCTGGGGGACCAGATCGGCAACACCTATCTGGAAGCTCAACAGAAGGCCGGCAATTTTGCGCCCGACGCCGTGTCCGTGGGCGATCTCTTCGCCGGGGCCATCCTGCCGGGATTAATGCTGGTTGGCCTCTATGGTCTCTACATCCTCTTCACATTGCGCGGTGGGCACAAAACTGCCAAGGAGACCCGCCGCGCGCGGGTTCCGCTGAGCCGCATCCTTGGCGTCTTCCTGCCACCGCTTCTGCTCATTCTGGCGGTTCTGGGGTCCATTCTTGGCGGTGTTGCCACCACCACGGAAGCGGCGGGCCTCGGGGCCGTTGGCACGATCCTGCTCGCCGGTTATACGCGCGGTCGCGTTGGCCGTGCGGGACGGGGTGTCATCCTCTCCGCTGTTGTCGCGGGCGGTATTCTGGTGCTCCTGCGTGCACTTGGCCTTGTGCCGCCCTCCGGGCTTGGCACTCCCGCTGGGTTCACTGCGCTCCTTGCTGCCGCACTGATCGCTGCCGGTGTCGTTTTCGCTGGCTGGCGCCTCCTGCGCACGGATATTCTGGTTCCCGCCGTCATCGACACGCTGCGCATTTCCGGCATGGTGTTTGGCATCATCATTGCCGCATCCATGCTGTCGCTGGTGTTTCGCGGTTTCGGTGGCGACGAATTGGTGGCCGGCTTTCTGGAGCAGGTGCCGGGCGGCAAATGGGGAGCCCTCGCGCTCGTCATGGTGGTCGTCTTCTTCCTCGGTTTCATCCTCGAAGCGGTGGAGATTATCTACATTGTCGTGCCGCTTCTCGGCGCGCCTATCTTGGCAACTGACTTCTCTCCCGTCTGGTTCGCAGTGCTGCTGGCGATGAACCTGCAGACCTCGTTTCTGACCCCGCCTTTCGGCTTCGCGCTGTTCTATTATCGCTCGGTTGCGCCCCGTAGCATCACGACATTGGAAATCTACCGTTCGGTGATTCCCTTCGTGGTCATACAACTTGTGGCTTTGGCGCTTCTCATTACGTTCCCGGCTGTGGTTACATGGCTGCCGGAGATGCTCTTCAGATAGTCGTTGTTCAGGAGGAAACCCGACATGAAACGCAGAACATTCCTTACCGCCGGTGCCGGCGCCACGGCTGTGGCGCTCGCCACACCGGCCATTGCGCAGGGCAAGATCGAGTGGAACCTGCCCACCAGCTTTCCCAAGAATGCGCCGGGCGTGGGCACAAACGTCACCAACTTCGCCGAGAAGGTTGCGGCGATGTCAGATGGCCGTTTGAGCTTCAAGGTTTTTGGCGGTGGCGAACTGGTTCCGCCCTTTGGCGTGGAGGATGCCGTGCAGCAGGGCAAGGCCCCGGTCGGCCATAACCCGCCCTATTATGCCGCCGGCAAGAACCCCTCGCTTCACTGGTTTACCGCCGTTCCTTTCGGCATGACGGCAGCCGAACATTACGCATGGTTGCGCTATGGCGGTGGTCAGGAGCTGTGGGACGATATCTACGCCCAGCGCAATCTCAAGCCGCTCTACTCCGGTAATTCCAACACGCAGAGCGCCGGTTGGTTCAAATCCGAGATCAAGTCGCTGGAAGACCTCAAGGGTCTGAATATGCGTATTGCCGGTCTCGGTGGCGAGATGTACCGGAAGCTTGGCGTGAATGCCGTTTTGATGCCCCCGCCGGAGATCTTCCAGGCGATGCAGTCGGGCGCGCTCGACGCGGCTGAATGGGTCGGGCCTTTCCTGGACCAGGCGTTCGGCCTTCAGAAGATCACCAAGAACTGCTACCTGCCGGCCTATAATGAGCCGAGTGCGGCGCTGGCCATCGTCTTCAACAAGGACGCTTGGGCCGAGCTTTCGCCCGACCTTCAGGCAATCTGTGAGGCAGCTGCCCTTGCAGCAAGCCAGGAAGCGCTTGCCCAGTTCGACTACCACAACGCCCGTGCCTTGGCCGCACTTGAGGCCGAAGGCGTTGTCTTCCGCGACGTTCCGGATGATGTGGCCGAAGGACTCAAGAGCGCCTGGGAAGAGGTTCGCGACGAACTGACCGCGCAAAGCGAGGATGTTGCCCGGGTGCGCGAGAGCTATGACACCTTCCTGGCCGAAAGCGTGAAATACGCCAATGTCATGAACATGCCGCTTCTCAAGCGGCGCTAAGAGAAGCAGCTTGCGCAGTGGGCGAGTGTTTTCGCCCACTGCAATCCAGAGTGCAGCATTCGTCGCAGTGACACGTCTGCCGAAATGTGTCACGAAGCTTCCATGAAGCTGATGCTTGACATGTTGAAGGACCGCCTTGCGACTGGCCTTATCGCCGGTCTTCTGGCCTATTTCCTTCTCATGCAGGGCTTTGCCTCAGCTTTCGCACAGGGTGCGATGGCGGGTAGTGGGGGTATTCCCGGTTTCATCATCTGTACGCCGGGCGGAATCGGCCTGGCTGAAACTGACGGCACGGCGCCCGCGCCCGGAACGCATGATTGTTGCACCACGCTTTGCCAGGCTGGCTGTGTGGCATCGCCGGCTCTGCCGGACGTTCATGCAGGGCTCGACTGCACTCGCAATGATGCGGCCTCCATTGCGGGCCTGCCCAGTGCGCGGACCTTTCATCCTGTTGCGCTTGGCTTTCTGGCGGAGGCGCGAGCCCCGCCATCCTTCTCCATCTGACGCATTGAACCAACAATACGACCACGCAAGCCCGTGGTCGTTATCTGCGCTTATGGAGACAAGACATGCGCTTTATGACCCGTATCTTTGCGGCAGCACTGCTGTTTACTGCCGCCCCTGCATTCGCTGGCGACTACACGCTCGGCAAAATGGAAATCGACCAGCCATGGACTCGTGCGACACCGCCAGGTGCAAAGGCCGCTGGGGGTTTCGTGACCATCATGAACGACGGTGAAGAAGACGACCAGCTGATCGGTGCCAAAGCTGGATTTGCTGGTCGCGTCGAGCTGCACACGATGGACATGACCGATGGCGTGATGAAGATGCGCCATCTGCCCGATGGCATCCCGGTGCCCGCCGGCGAGACGGTCAGTCTTGCGCCAGGCGGCTTGCACATCATGTTCATGGACCTTCGTGAATCGCTTGCTGAAGGAGGGCCTGTCCCAGTGTCGCTGACATTCGAAAAGGCCGGCACGATTGAGGTAGAGATGTCGGTCGCGAAGCCTGGTGCGCCCGCTCCTGACGGCCACACCCACATGCATGACGAGAGCACCAACTGATGTCGCGCCGATCACTTTCAATTCTGGCCGGTGGTGTTCTCGCGCTGGTCCTTGCGATCGTTGCTGTCGCAACGTTGAATCTTTCCCCCGGCGGCAAATCCGGCGGCGGAACAGGCACAGCTGATATTGGCGGTGCATTCACGCTTGTCGGTGAGGACGGAGAAACCGTGACCGAGGCCGATTTCCGCGGCAAACCAACGGCGATCTTTTTCGGCTTCACCTTTTGCCCCGATGTTTGCCCGACCACGCTTTTCGAACTGTCAGGTCTAATCGAGGCGCTGGGTCCGGACGCGGACAAGCTGAATTACGCTTTCGTCTCGGTCGATTGGGAACGCGACGGCCCGGAAGATCTCGCCCGATACACGTCGAGCTTCGACGACCGCATCAAGGGGCTTTCGGGAACACAGGAGCAGATTGAATCCGTAACTCAGGCTTACCGCGTCTATTACAAAAAAGTGCCTACGGCTGAGGGTGAATACACGATCGATCACACGGCATCGGTCTATCTGATGGACGCGGACGGTGGTTTCGTTGGCACGCTCTCCTACGGGGAAGCGCACGATTCCATGCTTGAGAAGTTAAAGCGCCTGGCGGCGAACGGCTGAGGGAGGGGAAGTTGACCAACATTGATACACAGGCGCTCTCCAATGCGTCGGACAGTGCTCGAAGTGACAAGACACTTGCGCGCAAATTCTATATGGCGGCATGGCGTTGGCACTTCTATGCCGGTCTCTATGTCGCGCCATTTCTGGCGATGCTCGCCATCACCGGTCTCATCATGCTCTGGGTAAGCGCCATAGATGGCCGTGACGGCGAGAAGATTACTGTCACGCCACAGGGCGAGCAGACCAGTGTTCTTGCACAGGCGTCGGCCGCGCAGACGGCCCTTCATGAAGGCCATGTGGTCGAATATGTCGCGCCGCCCGCCGCCGACCGTGCCGCGGTTTTCCGCGTGGACAGTGGAGGCGAGGCGATAATGGTCGCCGTCGATCCCTACACGGCCGAAGTGCTGGATATCTGGAACCGCCAGGCGGGATGGTATGATTTTGCCACCGACATTCACGGCACGCTTTTGATCGGCGACCTTGGGGACAGATTGATCGAGATCGCAGCGGGTTTCGGCATCGTCCTGATCGCCACGGGCCTCTATCTGTGGTGGCCGCGAGAGGGGCAGAGGATTGGCAAGTCTCTCCGACCTGATCTTGCTGCACGGGGTCGTTCCTTCTGGAAGTCCCTGCACAAGACCACCGGGCTTTATGTTGCGGCGCTTCTTCTGGTGTTTCTCGTCAGCGGCCTGTCCTGGGCTGGCATCTGGGGGGGGAAGTTCGTACAGGCATGGAGCACCTTCCCGGCGGAGAAATGGGACAATGTGCCTTTGTCCGATACGACCCATGCCTCGCTCAACCACGGCGCCACCAAGGATGTGCCCTGGGCGCTGGAACAGACGCCGCTTCCTGCCTCCGGGTCCGATGCCGGGCGTACCGGCCTGCAGGGATCAGGCCCGTTCAATCTCGACCAAATTGTCGCGTTTGGGCGCAGTCTCGGCTATGAGGGACGCTTCCGCGTTTCCACGCCGCGTGGCGAATCGGGTGTCTGGACGCTTGCTCAGGATTCCATGAGCAATGATTCTACCGACCCCACCTCCGACAGGACGGTGCATGTCGATCAGTACACCGGCAATGTACTGGCGGATGTCCGGTTTACAGACTATTCGCCGGCTGGCAAGGCCATGGCTGTTGGCATCGCTTTCCATGAAGGCGACATGGGGCTGTGGAACCTCGCCCTGAACACGGTGTTCTGTCTGTCGGTCCTGTTTCTCTCGGTCAGTGGGGTCGTGATGTGGTGGCTGCGGCGGCCCGCTCGTGCTCTGCGGCTGGCGGCGCCGCCCCTGCCGGCGAACCTGCCCCTCTGGAAAGGCGCCGTGGTGGTGATGCTTCTGGTATCGCTGCTGTTCCCAATGGTGGGCATAACGCTGCTGGCGCTTCTCGCGCTCGATGTTCTGGTGATACAGCGCGTCAGACCTCTGGCACGCCTTCTTGCCTAGGGCATTGCTTGAAAGTGGTATCGTGGGGCGGCGCTTTCCGATTGAGCGCCGCCCGCTCTCGTCCTATGATGCGATTGAATGGAGAGTGCGATGCATAGTGAAAAGCCCCCGAGAGTTTCGTCTCTGATCAACAAGGTTCTGGCCAATGCGCCGCAGCCGAATGATATCCGCCTTCTCGCGCAGCGTTTGCACGACCACGCGCTCGAGCCGCGCTCCACACCGCAGGAAACCAGGGCGCTTGTGGAGGATCTGGGTTACAAGACCATCGCGGCTTTTTGCGAGGCGGCCGGCTTGCCGACACATCTGGCCGATCGGTGGGAGCGTTTCGGTATCTCCGGTGAGATGCGTCAGGTGTTGTTGCTTTTGGCTGCCCAGCGCCGCGCCATGGTGGAAGCCGTGCGCGAATTCGAAACGATCACCCATGTCGGGCTCGATGACTTCATGAGCGAACGCGGCCTTCTTTGAAGTTCACCGCGACTAGAGCAGGTCTTCCTCGGCCTTTTCGAGCAGCATTCTTGCCGTGGCGGCATCGGTGATGAGAGCCGCCGCTGAGACTGTGCGCAGGGCTGCAAGAATGGCTGACACTTTCTGTTCGCCGCCGGCAGCAAGAATGACATGCGGAATGCGTGCCACGACATCGAGGTCGATGGCCATGATGCGCTGGTTTACTTCATGGTCGATCAGTTGCCCCGCAGCGTCCACGAAATAGCAGAGAATATTGGCGATTGCGCCCTTGTCGCGCAGCGGTTCGATGAGCGCTTTCGGCACGATCCCGTAACGGAAGATTGTCGCTTCCGGTGACACCGCCCCTACGGTGAGCAGTGCTATGTCAGCCCGGGCGGCCCGCTCGCGCACGTCGCGCAGCGACGGCTGTTCCCAAAGCCGCTCGCGCAGATTGGGATCATCCACCACCACCGGCGCACTGATCTGATAGCTGTCCACCTTGAAGCGCTCTGCCACCTTGGTGGCAACAATGGACGGATTGACCCATTTGGAATGCGGCAGGCTTCCCACGAGGCCAATGACAGTGGATCCGTTCAGATCCCGTTGCGCCATGAAGCTCAGGCTGGAATGCAGTGTCGCTCCGCCGCCAATGGCCAGAGTCATGCCAGGCTTCATCTGCTCTTCGAGGTAGCGCGCTACGGCATGGCCGATCGAACGTTCCAGATTGTCTGCTTCTTCGGGTGCGGGGACCACGATGGCGCTTTTCAGGCCCCAGCGCTTTTCCAGCTTTCGCTCGAGCGCCACCTGCTCGGCGGTCTCGGCATTGATTGTGGTCACCACCATATGGCTTTCGGCACTTGCGGCCAGTGCTCGCATGACCTTCATGCGACTCACGTTGAGCAGGCTGGCGATCTTCTCCTGCGTCAGACCTTCCACATGATAAAGCCAGGCCATCTTCACATTGAGATCGGCGGAAGACAGCGTCGGCTCGTCTGCCGGCTTCTTTTTGCTTTTTCGCGGCACGGCGGTGATTCCCTCTCTCATCGCGCAATGGTTTTAACACAAGGCAATTTTACGCGGTGTCCATTTGAGCGACAAAAATGCGAAATTTTATTGCGTTCTTTTGTTATTGACGAAAAACATATGTTCATATTCAATATAGGGGCGCTCTTGTTACAAGCCTGTCATATTGCGCATGCAGGGGAGGAGCTCCGGTGCAAGTGCCCGGAGATGCAAACAGAGGAGTTATCCCATGGGACGTCAGTCCACGATACGTTCGGTTGCGTTCGTAGCCGCACTGCTCACATCCACAGCCGCTTTCGCCGACAACCTGGTTCTTTACACATCGCAGCCTGATGCTGACGCTGCAGAGACTGTCGACGCCTTCAAGGCTGCCAATCCGGACGTAGAAGTCGAGATCTTCCGTTCCGGTACCAGTGATCTCATGACCAAGCTCGCTGCAGAATTCGCTGCCGGCAGCCCGCAGCCGGACGTGCTTCTGATCGCCGATGCAGTCAGCATGGAGACGCTCAAGAAGGACGGCCACCTGATGGCCTATCCGGAAGCCAATGTGGACGGTTTCGAGACAGCTGCCTATGACGCCGAGAAAACCTATTTCGGCTCCAAGCTCATCACGACCGGCATTGCCTACAACACAGCTGCGGCCGAGAAGCCGGAGCATTGGTCCGATCTGGCGGGCGAGGCCTACAAGGACCTCACCATCATGCCGAGCCCGCTTTATTCGGGTGCCGCAGCTTACCTTCTGTCCGCTTTCGTCAACCGCGACGATCTCGGGTGGGACTATTTCGAGAAGCTGAAGGAAAACGGCCATGTGGCCGTGCGCGGCAATGGTGCGGTGCTCAAATCAGTCGCAAGCGGTGAGAAAGCCTATGGTATGCTCGTCGACTTCATGGCCATGAACGCCAAGAAGGACGGCTCGCCCATCGAATTCGTATTCCCCGAGGAAGGCGTGACCGCTGTCACCGAGCCGGTCGCCATCATGTCGACCGCGAAGAACCCGGATGTGGCCAAGAAGTTCGTCGACTTCATTCTCTCCGACGATGGTCAGAAGCTCGCGCTGAAGCAGGGCTATCTGCCGGCTAAACCTTCTGTCGGTTCGCCCGACTGGCTGCCCGAGGGCACCAAGATCAATGTCATGACCGTTGATGTGAAGAAGGTTGTCGACGAGATCGCCGGCAACAAGGAGAAATTCTCCTCCATGTTCGGTGGCTAAGGAAAAACCTTAATGACCGCAATACGTAAGGAACGTCAGGGCCAGGATATGGCCCTGACAGCGGGAATCGTCGCGCTTATCGTCATCTTTTCGCTGTTGCCCATGGCGCGGCTTTTGCAGGAAATCATCCTGCCCGGCGGTCGGTTCTCGCTCGATATCATTCGCAATGGTCTGATCGACGACACGACCTGGCGCGCCACCTGGAACACACTGGTGGTTGGCCTTGGCGGGACGATTTTCGCCCTGGTTCTCGGTGTGGCTGTTGCCATTCTCGTTTCATTGTCGGATGTGCGCCAGCGTCAGGCTTTCGTCCTGTGTTTCGTCACACCGCTCATGATTGCGCCGCAGGTGACTGCGCTTGCATGGCTGCAGCTATTCGGACCATCCAGCCCGCTTCTGAACATGCTGGGCATGGCGCCACCGCTTGGCACGCGCAATCCGCTCTATTCGCCCGAGGGCATCATTTTTCTGCTCGGCATCCAGTATGCGCCGCTCGTCTTCCTGATTGTGCGGGCTGGCATGCGCAAGCTGCCGCGTGAGCTGGTTGAGGCCGCACAGTCGAGTGGTGCCGGCTGGGTCCGGGTGCTCGGCACCATCATCCTGCCGCTGATGACGCCTTCCATCGTGGGGGCGGCCGCACTCACCTTCGTTTCCTGCGTTGGCAATTTCGGCATTCCGGCCTTCCTGGGCATCCCGGCAAACTATCTCGTCCTGCCGACACTCATCTATCAGCGTCTGGCCGGGGGTGGTCCGGATGTGCTCTCCGAGGTCGCATTTCTCTCGGTACTCATAGGCGTTATCGCCATGGTCGGCATTGTCATGCAGGACCGCATTGCAAGCCGCCGCGATTTCCGCATCACCTCCACCTCGCTGCCTGCTGCACCCTATCAGCTTGGCGCCTGGCGTGTGCCGGTGGAGTTCGGCATGTGGGCTCTGATTGCGCTCATTCTCGTTCTGCCGCTGGTGGGGCTCATTCTCACCTCGCTGGTGCGTGGCTATGGTGTGACGCTGACCGCAGAGACCGCAACGCTGGAAAACTATTACTTCGTTATTTTCCAGCATGCTGCCGCAAGCCGGGCGTTCCTGAACAGCCTTTATCTCTCGGCTGGGGCATCGATCTTTGCTGTCTTTGTTGCCATTCCACTTGGCTATGTGATCGCCTGGGGCAACAAGCGCTGGATCAAGGCGCTCAATCTCGCAATCGAGCTGCCCTATGCGCTTCCAGGCGTGGTGCTGGCAATCGCCTCGCTGCTCCTGTTCCTGAAGCCCATGCCGATCACCGGTATCCAGATTTACAACACGGTCTGGATCATTCTCTACGCCTATCTTGCGCGCTTCCTGATCCTGGCGGTCAGGCCGACGATCACGGGCTATTTCCAGCTCGACCGGGCGCTGGAGGAGGCGGCACAGGTGGCCGGTGCGGGGCTGTTCACACGCATGCGCACCATCATCTTCCCGCTCATTGCTCCGGCGGCCATCGCCGGCGGGCTGCTGATCTTCATGACAGCACTGTGCGAGCTGACGGTTTCCGCGCTCTTGTGGTCGTCGGGATCGGAGACCATCGGCGTTGTCATCTTCTCCTTCGAACAGGGTGGCGATTCCAAATATGCGGCGGCGGTTTCCGCCATCATGGTCGCAACCACCTTCCTTCTGATGCTGCTCGCCAGCCTCTTTGCAAACAAACTACCGGACGGAGTTCTCCCATGGCGGGACTGAGCATTAAGAACGTCACCAAAACCTTTGGCGAGGCCAAGGCCCTCGACAATGTCTCCATTGATGTCGCGGATGGCGAATTCCTCGCTGTTCTCGGCCCCTCGGGCTGCGGCAAGACAACGCTCCTGCGCATGATTGCGGGCTTTGAAAACGTCACCGGCGGCAGCATCTACATTGGCGACCGGGAGGTTTCGTCGGCAGAAGCGAACATCCCTCCGGAGAAACGTCGTGTGGGCATCGTGTTCCAGAACTATGCGCTCTGGCCACACATGACCGTGTCGGAAAACATCGGCTATGCGCTCAAGGTGGCCCGCGTTTCAAAGTCCGAGCGTGAAGAGCGGGTCAAAAACGCGTTGGCGCTCGTCAACATGGAACCGTATGGAGACCGCCGCCCTGCCAATCTGTCAGGCGGTCAGCGGCAGCGCGTGGCGCTGGCGCGCTGTCTTGTGGCGGAGCCCCGGCTTGTGCTGTTCGACGAGCCGCTTGCCAATCTCGACGTGCATCTGCGCGCGTCGATGGAAGACGAGTTCGCTGACTTCCACAAGCGTACGGGAACGACAATCCTCTACATCACCCACGATCAGGCTGAGGCAATGGCGTTGGCGGACCGCATCGCGGTCATGGATCACGGCCGCCTCATGCAGCTTGCCACGCCGCGCGAGCTCTATCATGAGCCGGCTAATGAAATGGTCGCCTCTTTCATCTCGCAGGGTATGGTCCTGCCGGCCAATGTCGAGACGGCGGAAGCCGATGGCCAGTGTCGCGTCACCGTGCTGGGGCAGGAGCTGGTCGTGCGTTGCCGGAAGGGTGAGAAACCGCGCAAGGATGCACGCATCTGCTGCCGTGCCTCGCAGATCGAGTCTGTTGGCGCCAGCCAACCAGGATTCGAGGGCACCATCACCAGGGCGGTGTATCGCGGTGGTTCTGCCCGGATCGAGTTCGAGCCCGAGGCCGCACCGCATCTCGGTCTGCATTTCGATCAGCCCGACCCGGTGACGTTCGAGGCAGGTCAGCGGGCAAGGCTCGCCATAACTTCGGGCTGGCTGATCCCCGCCAATGGGGCGGCCTGATGTTGCAGGTCGATCTTCAGGGCGGGTTCGGTGAGAAGGGGCGTACCAGTATTGTCGTTGGCGACGGCAGCACGCGCGTCATGCTCGACGCCGGCATAAAGGTGGGAGCGACGGGGGGCGAGTATTATCCCCTTCTCGCTCACCCGGTTTCCGAGATCGACGCGCTTTTCATTTCCCATGCCCATGAAGACCACATCGGGGCGCTGTGCCATCTCCTGCGACAGGGATATGCCGGCCCCATCTACATGACCGAGGAAACGCACACGGAGATGCCCGCCACGCTCGCACAATATGCGGACGCGGCAGATCTGGCGGATTTCCCACCGCTTGCAAAACAGATCCGGCTGTTTCGACCTGGCGAGACGCTGGCTGTCGGTGCATTGAACGTGGCAACCGGGGCTTCCGGCCATGTGGTTGGTGGCGTCTGGTTCTCGGTCGAGGGTGCGGGCCAACGCATCGTCTATTCCGCCGACATTGTGCCGGAGAGTGCTGTCTTCCCGATGCAGCCCTTGCCAGCCTGCGACCTGCTTGTTCTCGATGCTTCCTATGGCGCCGATCCCATCCCGGGGGCGGAGCGTGCGCGGCAGATCGGCGAATGGGTCGCCGGATATGCCGATGGCTGCCTTCTGCCCACGCCGCTTTCCGGCCGTTCGCTTGAGCTGATCGCGGCAATCGGCGTGCCTTTTGCAATCGAGGCCGGTATGCGCACGGCCCTCTCTGCCCAGATTCTTGCGCCGGATGCGGTGCATCGGGATCGTGTGGAAGTCCTGTCGGAGCGATTGAATGTCGCCCACGACTGGACTGTCGGCGAACCCCTTCCGGCCTGTCCGCTTCTCGTCCATGACGGAATGGGTGTGGCGGGTCCTTCACGCCCTGCGCTTGAAGCTGCAGAAACAGCCGCTTTCCCCATCCTCTTGAGTGGGCATCTGCCGGCGGGTTCTCCCGGCGCGCGGCTTGTCGATGAGGGCAAGGCCGCGTGGATCCGCATGCCAACGCACCCCACTCTGCCCGAGAACATCGCCCTGTGGGAGGCGGCAGGCCGCCCGCGGCTGATCGGCCATTCCTGCGACGCGGCCGCACTTGATGCGCTGCGTCAGCACATTCCCGCTCTCATGACCGGTGCCCGCACCGGCGACACCTACCAGATTAATGAAGAGACGATACATGCGCATTCTGATTTCCAATGATGACGGCATCGAGGCTCCCGGTATTGCGCTGGCAGCAGAGGCGGCATCCCGACTGAGTGACGATGTCTGGGTGGTGGCGCCCGATGGCAAGCGCACAGCTGCCGGTCCGTCCCTGACCGTTGCGCGCCCGCTGACCATGCGCCGACTGGGCGAGCGCCGTTATTCCTGCTCGGGCACGCCCGCCGACTGCATTGTCACCTCCATGGGCTGGCTGTTCCATGAGGACAAGAAGCCGGATCTCGTGGTTGCTGGTGTCAATGACGGGCGCAATGTGGGTGAGGATCTTGCCTATTCGGGCACGCTGGGTGTTGCTCGAGAGGCCACCTTCTGGGGCATTCCTGCCATCGGCTTCTCCCGCCTCAAAGAGGCAAATGTGCGGGAAGGGGACGCCACGTGGCTTGCAAAGTTCATCGAGCGCCTCTGGGTGACGCGTAATGAGTGGTCTCTCGAAGGCCATTGGCTGAGCGTCAATCTTCCGGCAGATCTTCCGGCATCCGTGTCGCAACCCTCCATCGGCCGGGACAAGATCGCCCGCAAGGTGGAGGTTGTGCGGGAGGATGGCGACGAGTTCGAGCTGGTCGTGCCGCGCGGTCGCGAGCATACGAGCCGAAAGGGCGATGAGAACAGTCTCATCGCCGAGGGTTTTGCCACTGTGAACCGGCTCAACTGGTTTGGTGAAACCCAGCTCGCCGGCGCTTTCATGGAAGGGCTCAGGTCAGCAACGAAATAGTCCGTGCACACGGCATTAGCGGTTGTTCGCCTGATATTCTTTCACCCATTCAGAAGTGGGTTGTTGTCTGAATTGCGATGTGCCCGTGACTGACGTTTCGTCAAAGCGGGTCCGGATCATCTCTTCTCCCGCGTGGCCTTGCGTTTCAGCAAGCCATGCATCTGGTATCGTCGGGTTTGCTGGCTCATCTGCATTGTCCAGCCAAATGTCGTTCAACCATTCCTGGACACGCGTTTGGAACGCTTCCTGAAAATCGGGAGGGGTTGGGGATTGAGGGGGGGTGTTTGTTTCAATGACATCTTCCGGTTCTTCTATTTCCTCCGGCATCTCGTGCTGCATCGATCGTGAGGGGCCCGGTTGCGGTTCTTCAACGACGGTGCCAGTGGTTGGAAGACCATCCACCCATTCCTGAGTGCGTTTCTGTCCACGTTTCGTCATATCGAGAGATTTGAGACTGTCGCTGGCTTCGCTCGTGGCTATGGAACTCTGCGGAAGCTCCGCGGTTGGGCTGCCATCCAGCGTAATCCGCCCCAGCCTGTAATCTTCGAATACCTGAAGAGGGATTCCGTAAGTTGTGTTCACGGAACGAGCGGCGGCAAGCTCTGCGATGGTTTTCCGGATGTTTTCGTTTGAGGAGTCCAGCAAATAGACATTCTTGGTGGGAGGTGGTGGAAAGTGCACCTCGTCGAGAAACTCGTAATCGTAGCCTCCTCCATCCACGAAGGAGCCCACTTTCCTCCCTTCTGTCACAATGGCGTACTGGTACATGATTCCGTCAGCCGGCTCGTATTGCCAGATGTTCAGCACATTGTTGCTGGCGGCAAGAGAGGCGCTGCCGATGGTTGCAGGTTTCTCGATCATGTTGACGACCGCTTCGAATTGCCTGGAGGGACGGAACCAGCCCGCCTCCAGAAGCTGATCTGGCCTGAGATTGTCCACTCGATAGACAAGATGATACGTGCCGATCCGACCGTTCTTTTCTGATTCACGGCCCAGATCCTCAAGTTTGAACCTCAGGGCGTCGACGCGTTCCTTGAGTGCCTCTATCGCGTCGAGGGTAGCGCTTTCGTCCGGGTCCGCAATCACACAGTAACCCCGTCTGTTCAGAGCCTGCTGGTTCTCGGCAGCGCGCTGACCCTGATAGGGTGGGCGATCCGGACCGGCACCCTCGGCGGTTATACGCTTCCAGCCACCATTGCCGTCACCATGCAGGATCGCGACAGACCTTCGTGTTTCCGGATCGATAACGTTTACATAGCCATCTCGCAGCTTGAAGTCGCTTCTGATTTCATAGACGCGAGGGACCCCGGTGAGGTCATGATGGCGTATGAAATAACGATCACCAGCTTGAAAGACGCCCGTCTGATTGGATGAACGCCCTTCAATGAGCGAGGGTTCTACTTCAAAGTCGGATATGTCTCCGATCCGAAGTGGCTGCTCCTCGACGACTGGACGCAAAGCTGAGGATGAGAGTGAATCTTCACCCTCTGCAGAAAATTGCTCTACTTCCGAAAGGTTTCTCGCAACAGCCCCAAGGGCTGCTCCGGTCAGTATGGTGCCTCCCGTCGAGATGGCGCCAAGGGCACCTGCTTTTCGTTCATCATAGGTGTCGCCGGTGATAGCCTGACTGGCTTCAAGCGTAAGCTCGCTACCCATGGTGAAACCGAGGACACCCAGTTCCAATTCAGGGGCCAACATCGTGATCGGCCAGAAAATCTTGTTGAACCCACGCAAATTCCTGATCCAGAGATCGCGGGTAATTTCGCTGTCCGAGGTGATCAAGGTGTCGGCGTCTGAGAGGCTGCGCAGTCGCATGTTTTCCGCGATCGCATCGAAGAGGTTACCCGTGTATGGTGTGCTTCTGGAATTGATGCCTGTGCTCCAGGCCCCTGACCCCAGCTTCTTCAAGCCGTTGGCGACGCCTGTATGCCAAAATCCGTCCTGAAGATTGACAAGTGAGAAATGGTGCTCAAGCTGCTTACGTCCCTGCGGCGAAGCCGCTGTCTCCTTGACCCAGTTTTCGAGCGCTTCTTCACTTAGAAACTCATGAAAGGAGGGTGTCTCACCAGGTATATAAAGCACTGTATGCTGGTTTGGGCGAACAAAACGGAGAATGTCGTTTGAGGCATAACCGTTGATATCGAAGGTCAAAACTTCAACATCATCTTCCCCTTCCCCTTCCCCTTCCCCTTCCCCTTCCCCTTCCCCTTCCCCTTCCATCTCTGTCCCGATGCCGTTCGATATGGCCGCCAAGAGAAGGTCATTGTTCACGCCGGCTCCGCGCATGACCATGATCAGACCGGAGAGTGAGAGCGTAAGGTCACCCACGGCGGTCACGGCAGCAACGGCAAATTGAATCTTCGCCAAGAGTGCGACGTCGTCTTGATAACCTGCCCAGAAATCATGCAGGTTCGAGAGAACTTCAGATTGGAAATCGGCCTTCCAGATTGCGTTTCTCAAACTGGACGCTGAAACTTTGAATTCGTTCGGCGTTCCATAAAAGTCTTCGCCGGGACCATCCGAATAAATCCCTTCGTAGGCATCCAATGCACTTGACTGGAGATACTGCCGGTTCGCGCCAAAGTTTGAGAGAAGCAGATCGGTCAAAGAGGTTGAAGAGTTCGGTTCGCCTGTGTGTTCAACGCCGTTGAAACTTGTCTCGGATGAGACCGCTGAGCTGAACGCGTTCAGGTATAGCGCGTCAGGGTCGGCATCCTGACCGGTCAAGTCTTTGAGGATGGTGACCATTCGCGCACGCGCCAATGAGCGAATGTCGGGAATCGTCTGGTGGACGATCTTGCTGATCTCCGACCACTGATCTTCTGTCAGAGTATGTTTGAGAATTTGCGCGTGAAGCGCTTTGCGGGTTTCATGAACAGGCGTTGAACCATCCGAGATTTCCCTTGGAAGAGCCGCCTCTCTCCGCTCCAATTTTCGATTTTGTTGAGGCGTATATTCTGATTTTCGAACATTATCAATTTTAAATCCAAGATGCATCATCTTATAACAATCTATATTGAAATAGTTTTCAAATGTTTCCTCTTCTTAAGTTATATTATTTATATTTTTTATTTTGTCGACTACTTAGGAATAACAAAACCGCCCCCGCTGATCTGCGGGGGCGGTTTTGGTCTGCTTAAGTTGGGGAGACGAAAGTGTGTCAGTTTGCCTTCAAACGAGAACCGCTCAGCAGGCCCCGCTCTTCGAGCACCGGGTAGGCAAATGTGGCCAGAAGCGAGTTGATCTGCTTCAGATCTCGGATCGTATCGAGATGGATGGAGCTTGTCTCCACGCTCTGCTCGGTCCCTTGCCGCAGTCTCTCAAAATGGCGTTGGCTTGTATCTTTCTCCACGTCACGCAGGCGATCCTTCTCCATCACCAGTTCGCGGGCGGTCTCCGTGTCCTGCGTGACCAGAAGGTTGAATGCCAGACGGGCATTGGCGAGGACTGACGCATGGAAGCCGGCAAGCTCCCGCCAGCCTTCGCTTGTGAATTCAACACCCCGCTCCATCTTCTTCTGAACATGTGCAAGCATATTGCGAACAATGATGTCGCCCACCTGTTCGAGCTTTACGCACACGCCGAGCAATTCGTGGCAGCGCCGTGCATCTTCCTCCGTCATCTCGTGCCGGGTGATACGGGCAAGGTAAAGCTTGATGGCCGCATGGCGCCGGTCGACCGTGTCGTCGACGGCGGCGAGTGCTGCAATCGATTTTCGATCTGCCTTCTCGTAGAGCTCGAGAATGCGGCACAACATGAATTCGACTGTCTCGCACATGCGGACGGTTTCGCGCGTCACATTGGCCAATGCTTGATGGGGGGTATCAAGAGCCGTAACGTCAAGGGCACTGGTTTCCGCCATCTGGGTTTCATCGTCCTGGTCGGCCTTGTCGTCTTCCTGTGGGCCCGCTTGCAGTGAGACGAGCGCCTGCGTGGCCTTGAGGACAAGGCCCGAAAGAGGAATGCCGGCAATGAGGATCAGCACGTTGAAGGCGATATGGGCGTGAATGATCCGGTTCGCCGGATCGCTGCCCAGAAACTCCAGGCCAGGATTGAACAATACATAGCCCACCAGAAGGACGACCGAACCCAGGCCGCGCATCAGGAGATTCCCGAGGGGGACGATGCGATAGCTTGGCGGTGAGCTCCGCGTCAGCATCGGCGCGATGAAGGAGCTGCCGAGATTGACACCCAAAACCATGACGATGCCGAGCTCGGGAGAAACGATCCCGCGCGCCGCGAATGTGGTGAGGAGTAGCACGGCGGCAATGCTCGAATGAAAGAGATAAGTGGTCACCGCAGCCAGCAAGAACGCGGTGATCGGATCGTCGGAAAGGTAGCCTACGATCAGCGGAACGATGGTGCTTTGCCTAAGGGGTTCCGAGGCTTCGCCCATCATTTCCAACGAGAGAATAAGTAAGCCGACGCCAACAAGGATGCGGCCGAACTGCCGCCATTGACGGCGTTCCGTCGCAAGAAAAATGACAGTGCCGAAGAGGATGCAGAGTGGCACAAGCAAGGTCAGGTCGAGGCTCAGAATCTTGACGACCAGTGCCGAACCGACTTCCGCTCCACGCACCGCAAGAATGCCGGAAAGCCCGGTGACAATTCCGAGGCCGGCGAAGGAGCCGATCAACAGCGTGACGGCCGTCGAGCTCTGAAGGGCTATGGACAACGCGAGGCCTGTCAGGGCGGCCAGTACGGGGTTACCCAGCGTTTCTCGCAGGCGCTGGCGCAATACATTGCCATAGGCGCGCTCAACGCCTGTTCGCACCATGCGAGTGGCCCAAAGCAGCAGTGCCACTGCTCCGGCCATATGCAAAAAGAACACGGAACCGCTCATATTGCCTCGAATAAGTCTAACACAAACCAGGTCATCCAGAGAGCCTGCAGAAAGATCTGCCAGCGGGCCGGGAATCCCTCCCCAAGGCCTGCAGGACAAATCAAAAGCGAATGTTACATTTGTAATTTCAATTTAGCAAATGTTCATTCCGCATCGGGGCCCTGCCACTGTGTTGCAAATCTCCCGCCGCACGGAAAAACCGGGTTGACCGAGGAATGAAAATATACTCAAGTCAATCTGCATCATTAAGATGGTGAAAACAAGTAAACAGTAAAACGATTGTTATATTTATAAAGGAGTTTATTTTGAATACATCAGTTGATTATTGTAATGATCTGCGCTCTCCATACAGCTATGGCGGCGGCGGTTCGTTTGGAGCTATGGCGACCGGTGGTGGCATTGGTCTCGCTGTGGGTGGCCCCATAGGCGCTGCTTTTGGCACTGCAGGTGGAGCCTTGGCTGGCGGTATCGCCGGTGGCGTTCTGGGGTCTGTTTTCCCCGTTGTTGGAACTTTCGCCGGCGCTGCCACGGGCGCCGGCCTCGGTGCGACAATTGGCACTGCGGTCGGAACCGCTGCCGGGGTGGCGCTCGGTGCCCTCACGGGCGGTACGGCGGGTGCGATCACGGCACGATTATAATCCTCCAAAAAAAGAGCCCGGCGTTGCGTCGGGCTCCCTTATTTTGCCACCTCTTTCGCGGTTCCGGCACGCCGCGCTCAAGCATCAGATGATCCGTTTGCGCAGCCAGGCCGAAACGACTTCTCCAAGAACGACGAGTGCGAGAATGGCCAGCAGAACGGTGGCAGCCTCCTGCCAATTGAAGGTGTCGATGGCGCCTTGCAGAATAATGCCGATGCCGCCTGCGCCAACCAGTCCGAGAACGGTGGATTCGCGCAGGTTGATGTCCCAGCGCAGGATGGCCACGGCCCAGAAGGTGGGCATCACTTGCGGCACGATTGCATAGAGGATCACCTTGAAGCGTGACGCACCGGTGGCTTCCAGCGCTTCCACGGGACGCCGGTCGATCTCCTCGATGGCCTCGCCCAAAAGCTTGCCGATGAAGCCGATGGAGCGGAACATGATGGCGATAATGCCGGCGACGATGCCGGGGCCGAATATGGCGACGAAAAGCAGCGCCCAGATGATCGTGTTGACCGAGCGGCTGGAAACCAGAATGAAGCGCCCCAGCCACAGCGTCGCGGCATTCGGCGTCGTGTTCTGTGCCGAGATATAGGCGACGGGAAGCGACACGAACACCGCAATCGCTGTAGCAATGGTTGCGATGTTCACCGTTTCCACCAGCACCCACAATATGCTCGGCAGGTTTGTGACATCCGGTGGCACCATGCGGCTGAACAGGTCGCCCATCTGCTGCGGTGCGTCAAATACCCAGGGCCAGATCACGTCGATGCTGGTCAGCGCCCAGACGATCGTGACGACGGCGAAGAGGAAGATCGCATAGCGTTGCATGCGCTCTCGCGGCGTGTAGCGCGCCCAGTCTTCGAGGGAGGTGTCCATGCTCACCATATCCGTTTCCTGATCTGGCCGCTGATCGCCTCACTCAGAAGAATGACGGCGACAATCACGATGGTGATGGCCAGTGCAAAATCGTAGTCGTAGCGGCCAAAGGCGTTGGCGAGGGTGGAGCCGATGCCACCGGCGCCGACAATACCCACCACGGCAGACGCGCGCAGATTGCTGTCGAGCTGATAGATGCTCAGGCCGATCTGACGCGGCATGATCTGCGGGAAAACCGCGTAAATGAGCGTCGGGAAATAACCCGCCCCCACCGCGCGCATGGCCTCCACCTGGCCCCAGTCGATTTCCTCTATGCGCTCTGCCAGCATCTTGGCGACGAAGCCGATGGAGTAGACGATAAGGGTCAGCACACCGGCAAAGGGGCCAAAACCCACAGCCTTCACGAAGATGATTGCGACGATCACCGGGTGAAAGCTGCGCGCAACAATGATGAGCCCGCGGCCAAGGAGGAACACGGGACGTGGCGCAAGGTTCTTGGCCGCCATGAAGGCGATGGGAATGGACAGGAGCACGCCGCCGACCGTGGCAAGGATCGCGATCTTCAGGCTCTCCAGAAACCCGTCGATCAAAAGCCCGCTACGCTCGAAACTTGGCGGAAACGCGCCGCTGAAGATGCGTGCCGCGCGTGTCATGCCCTGAGAGATGCGCTCCCAGTCTATCGGCAGCATGACGAAGGCCCAGCCGATATAGATCACCACCGCCGTCAGCAACCCGTAGCGCAGCACGGGATTGGCAATCATTGGCGGCTTGCGCCAGGTATCGGGGAGGGAAGGGGTTTCGGCGCTCATGCCTTCTGGGCCCTCAGCGGCGTGACATTGTCTGTTTCGCCGCGCTCTTCAGCGGGCACGCCGGCATAGATCTCGTCCATTGCGTCCTTGTCGAGCGCATCCGGTTCCGCATCGAAGATGATGCGGCCATAGCGCATGCCGACAATGCGGTCGGTGTATTGCTTGGCCTCGGCCACATTGTGGATGTTGATGAGCACCGGCAGCGAAAATTCGCGTGAGAGCGCGCGCAGCAACTCCATGATCTGCTCGGAGGTTTTCGGGTCGAGCGAAGCGGTGGGCTCGTCGGCGAGCAGGATTTCCGGTTCCTGCATCAGCGCGCGCACCACGCCGACGCGCTGGCGCTCACCGCCAGAGAGCTCGTCCGCACGCTTGTTGGCATAGTGGGCGATGCCCACGCGTTCCATCAGCTCATAGGCGCGGCGAATATCCTCTTTCGGATAGCGTCGCATGGCCGCTCGCCACAGCGGCAGATAGCCGAGACGGCCTGATTGCACGTTCTCCATGACCGTCAGCCGGTCCACCAGATTGAAGCCCTGAAAGATCATGCCGATGCGCCGGCGGGCTGCGCGCAGCTTCGCGCCCTTCAGATCGGTTAGCGTCAGGCCGTTCAGCTCTATCGTGCCTGAGCTCGGTTCCACAAGCCGGTTGATGCAACGCAAAAGCGTACTCTTGCCCGCGCCGGAAGCGCCAATGATGGACACCACGCTGTCGCCGGGTACTTCGAGATCCAAACCTTTCAGCACCGGCGCGCCATTGCCATAGCGCTTCACCAGCTGCGAAATCTTCAGCATGCATCAACTCCGAAAAAAGTGAGTGATCGATCAGAAAAATCGGGCGCGAGACCAAACCCCGCGTCTCGCGCCCGCAGGAGGATCACTCTTTCGCGAGACCCTGCGGCGTGTATTCCACGCCATTTGCCTTCTGGATCTCGCGGATCACGGCCCAGTCCTTCTGGTAGGTGACTGGCACGAATTTGCTGACGCCTGAGAACTCCTCGCCGAGTGCCGTTCCGGCGAAGTCGAACGAGAAGAAGGCTTCCTTGATCTTTTCCACCAGCGCCGGATCGAGATCATGCGCATAAGTGTAGGAGGTGGTCGGGAACGGGTCGGATTCCCAGACGATCTTCACCTCTTCCGGATCGTAGAGATCACGCTCCGCCATGCGGTCAACCACTTCGGATGCTACTGGCGCGGCGTCATAGTCGCCGGCCACAACGCCCAGCATGGACTGGTCGTGCGAGCCGGAATAGACCACTTCATAATCCTGCTCGGGCACAACGCCCAGGCCGGGGAAGAGCGCCCTCGGCGCGAGATTGCCCGAATTGGAGGTCGGCGAGGTGTGAGCGATGCGCTTGCCCTTCAGGTCCGCCATCTCGTTGATGCCGGAATCCTTGCGGGTGTAGACCTGCAGCTTGTAGCCGAAACGACCGTCTTCCGATCCCATGATGGCAAAAGGCACCGCGCCGGCAAGATTGACGGCAAAGGGCGTCGGACCCGTCGAGAAACCGGCGATGTGCAGGCGCCCGCTGCGCATGGCCTCCACCTCGGCGGAGTTCGACTGCACGGCGAAGAACTGCACGTCCTTGCCAGTCACCTCTTCCAGATGCTCGATGAAGGGCTCCCAGATATCCTCATAGATCGCCGGGTCTTCCACCGGCGTGTAGGCGAAAACCAGCGTGTCCGGGTTGGAAAGCTTTGACGGATCGCTCGGCGTGTCCGCCACCAGGTCTTCGTTGGCGTCGCAATACATGACGTCGAGCTGGCCGCGATTGGCGCAGTCCTGCGCCTGCGCAGCGGTGCCAGCCAGGATTGCGGAAAGGCCGAAAAGTGCCACTGCGGCGCTGCCGGCAAGTCGGGTATCGGTCACGAAAGACATTGTTTTCTCCTCCTGCGCGGGCTTGCACCCGCTTCTCCCAAGCAGGGTGCGCTCCACCGCACCCATTTGCCCGAACCGTATCGAATTTCTGTGGTAGTTTGCAATATTCAATTCCAAATTATTTGGAAAACCCTCGAAAAATCTCCAAAACACCGCTAAAAGCGTGGCAGAACACTCATACTGGGGAGGTGTCCGGTGGTGGATAGCGCGGTAAAGCGGGTGGCGACCAATGCGTGGGAGCCGGAGGAGTTTTCGGGTATCGGCACCGATGTTCTCGCGGGGATTGACTTTGTGCTCACCGATATCGACGACACGCTGACCACCTCTGGTCGACTGCCAGCTCTCGCCTACGAGGCGCTGGAACGCCTGCAGAAAGCAGGCATCTCAGTCATCCCGGTCACGGGCCGTCCTGCCGGGTGGTGCGACATGATTGCAAGGTTATGGCCCGTCGATGCCGTGGTGGGCGAAAACGGGGCGTTCTACTTCGCGTGTTCTCTGCAGAGCGGCATGATCCGGGAGTTCGCCCAATCATCCGAGAAGCGTTGTGAAGGACGCCAACGTCTGGACCGATTGGCCGAAACCATTCTTGCATCTGTCCCCGGTGCGCGGCTCTCCGCCGACCAGAAATTCCGCGAGGCCGATCTCGCCATCGATTTCGCCGAAGATGGCCCGCGACTGAGCGATAAGGACATTGCCCGCATCGTCACCTGCTTCGAGGAAGCCGGCGCTGTCGCAAAAGTGTCATCCATCCATGTCAATGGATGGTTCGGCCATTATGACAAGCTGGCCATGACCCGTTGCCTGTTTTCCAGGCACTATGGGCTCGACCTCGATACAGCGGACCGCAATGTGATCTTCGTGGGCGATTCCCCCAATGATGCGCCCATGTTCGGCTTTTTTCAAAACAGTGTTGGCGTGGCCAATTTTGCCGATTTTCTGGATGCCGAAGTGACTCCGCCCAAGTGGATTACACGACAGGCGGGCGGTGCGGGATTTGCGGAGGTTGCCGATGCCATTCTTCGTGCCAGAGGCGACCAATGACGCGACTTCGAAAAAAAGCGCGCCGCGAGCAGATCATTCTCGAACTGCAGCATCATCCTCATGTGCGCACATCGGAACTGGCCGCGCGGTTCGGCGTCTCAACGGAAACCGTTCGCCGCGATGTCGAGGCGCTTAGCCAGGAAGGGCTGATCCGTCGCGCCTATGGTGGGGCGTCCGCTGCACCCATGGGCGCACAGCCGCCCTTCGGCGAGCGTGATCAGGCGCGCATCGAAGAGCGCGTGCAGATCGCCGCGCGTGCGGCAGCCCTTGTGCGCCCCGGCGAAGTCCTGATGATCGATGCCGGCTCCACCACGCATCAGTTCGCGCTGAATCTGGCGTCGATGGCACGCGACCTGACCGTTCTTACAAACAGCGTTGCCGTGGCCTCGGCGCTCGCACAAAACGAAACGATCCAGGTGGTCATCTGTCCCGGTGATTTCATGGCGCGCGAGGTCGGAATCTACGGTGCGGAAACCATCGATTTCATCGCTCGTCACAATGCCAATCGCGCCTTCATCGGCGCGAGCGGTCTCACGGCAAATGGCATAACCGAAGCAAATCGCCTCGCTGTCGGCGTCAAGCGCGCGATGATCCGCCAGTCCCACGAGAGCTATCTTCTGGTCGACCACTCGAAGTTCGACGTCAATCTCGTCGCGACAGTCGAACCGCTTGCCGCGCTCACGGCGATCATCACCAATGAGCAGCCCTCGGGCGGGCTTGCAAAGGCCCTGATCGATGCTCATGTTGACATCCATCTTGCCGGCTAATGTGCGACAATCTTCCGTCTGGCGAGGATGCATCTGCGGACGGTCTGGTGCATAGTGCCGTCCAGGGTCAGAGCCCGACTTCTGATGAACCGGAGACTTGAAGCATGTCGAAAGCGGATATCGGCCTGATCGGCCTTGGCGTAATGGGGGCAAACCTTGCTCTGAACATCGCGGAGAAAGGCCACACTATTGCCGTCAACAACCGCTCGACGCCGAAAATCGACGCTTTCGTCGAGGCAGCGCAGGCCGAGGGCTTTGGCGAGCGCGTTGTGCCCGAGGCCGATCTTGCGACGTTCGTTCAATCGGTGAAGAAGCCGCGTTCCATCATCATCATGGTCAAGGCCGGCAAGCCGGTTGACGACATGATCGAGCAGCTTTTGCCTCTGCTTGATGAGGGCGACGCGATTCTCGAATGCGGCAACTCGCTCTTCAGCGACACACAGCGCCACTTTGACTACCTAAAGCCAAAGGGTATCGGCTATCTCGGCGTCGGCGTTTCCGGTGGCGCGGAAGGCGCGCGGCATGGCCCTTCGATCATGGTGGGCGGCTCAAAGGCGCAATGGCATGATGCCGAACCCGTACTCACCTCCATCGCCGCAAGGTTCAAGGGCGAGCCTTGCGTGGCCTGGCTGGGTGAGGGCGGCGCCGGCCATTTCGTCAAGACGATCCACAACGGCATCGAATATGGCGACATGCAGATGATCGCCGAGGTCTATGGCGTGATGCGCGACGGGCTGGGCATGGATGCTGCCGCCTGCGCCGAAGTCTTCAAGCGCTGGAATGAGGGCCCGCTTAACTCCTATCTGATCGAGATCACGGGCCATGTGCTGGAAGCCATGGACGGGGAGAGTGGTAGGCCGCTCGTTGAAATGATCCTCGACAGGGCAGGGCAGAAGGGCACCGGTGTCTGGTCGGCCATCGCCGCGCAACAGCTCGGCGTTCCGGCCACGGCCATCGAGGGTGCGGTCGCTGCCCGTTCCATCTCCTCGCGCAAGCAGGAGCGCATTGCCGCAGAAGCGCTTTATGGCAAGCGCCGGGGCAAGGTGGACATCACGATCGACGATTTGGAGCAGGCATTGCTGGCCGGTAAGATCGTTTCCTACACGCAGGGATTCTCGGTCATCGCCAGCGCATCTGAAGAGCAGGGCTGGGGGCTCGAACTTGCCACGATTGCAAAGATCTGGCGTGCCGGCTGCATCATCCGCTCCCGCTTCCTCGACCAGATGGCAAGCGCCTTTGCCGGCGACGCGGCGACCAATCTCCTGATGGTTCCGGATTTCGCCACCCTGATGAAAGAGGCCAGTCCCGCGCTGCGCCGCGTGGTTTCAGCCGGCGCGCTTGGCGAGCTGCCACTGATCTGCCTCTCGTCATCGCTTGCCTATTTCGACAGCTACCGGCAGGCGCGTGGTACCGCCAACCTCATTCAGGGCCAGCGTGATTTCTTCGGCTCGCACGGTTTCGAGATCGAAGGGCGTGGCACTGACCTTCACGGGGAGTGGCCCTCTCTGATTGAACAGGCTGCCGAATAAGGAAAAGGCCCGGACGGCATCGCCATCCAGGCCCCTGATTTGAGTGTTTCAGAAGGATCAGGCGGCCTGCGCCTCGCCCTTCTTCAGAGCTTCCAGGACGTTTTGCGGCGAGGACACGCCATAAGGATCGGTGTCGCAATTGTCGGAGAAGCCTTCCTCCTCGAACCACATTTCGATCCGTCCATCATTGACCACGGCCGCATAACGCCAGGAGCGCATGCCGAAGCCGAGATTGTCTTTGGCGACGAGCATGCCCATCTTGCGGGTGAACTCGCCCGATCCATCGGGAATGAGCTTGACGTTCTTCAGCCCCTGCGCCTTGCCCCAGGCGTTCATCACGAAAGCGTCGTTGACGGAGATGCAGTAAATTTCGTCAATGCCCTCGGCCTGAAACTCGGAGAAGAGTTTCTCGAAGTCGGGGAGTTGGTAGGTCGAGCAGGTGGGGGTGAAGGCGCCCGGCAGGGAGAACAGGACAACACGTTTGCCGCCGAAAAAATCGGCAGTGGTCTTCGCTTCCCAGCGGAACGGGTTTGGACCTTCGATCGACTCGTCGCGAACGCGCGTGCGGAAGGTGACGTTGGGAACTTTTCTTACGGTCATGGCTAGTCCTTTGGCAAATACATCGCCACCCCGGTCAACGGTCGGGTGGCTACGATCCTGAAATTTTGGACTCCGGCTGCCGGAGGGTGCGCCGGAAAAGACAGCTCGGAATAGAACATGTTGCAGGCGCGAAGTGAAGACCTTGCGCTGCGGCAATCCGCAGCATTTTTCCTCAGCCGCGTGAAAGCACCATGGTCCCGCCGGATGCGATCAATACCGCACCCACAAGGCGGTTGAGATGCACAAAGATGCGCTCGGATTTGAGCATCGTCCCAAGCAGAACGCCGCCGACCACGTAAAGCGCGACCGCGGCCACTTCAAGGGCTAGAAAGACACCGCCCATCGCCGCAAGCTGGCTCCATGCGGGCTGCGATGCATCAATGAATTGCGGGAAGAAGGCCGTGAAAACGGCGATTGCCTTCGGATTGCTGATGGCGATCACGAAATCACGGCGCATCAAGGTCCCGATGGCGGAATCGAGCGAGCGGGCAGCTGCCAGCTCCCGCGCCTTGCGCCAGAACTGGATGCCCACATAGATGAGATAGGCTGCGCCCAGCATTTTGACGATGATGAAGGCCGTGGCCGAGGCCGCCAGCACCGCGCCGAGGCCCACAATCGTGACCCCGATCAACAGCATGAAAGCCGGCATGCGGCCCAGCCCGCCCAGAAGGGCAGGCACGAGGCCCAGCCGCGCGGCATTGGAAAAGGCCAGCATGTTGTTGGGCCCCGGCGCGCAGTTCAGAGCGAAACAGGCCGGTATGAAGATCGACCAGGCGATCATGGTGTTCTCCTTGGCGGGATGCTTGCCGCGATCCTATGTTCACCGCGCATTGCCGCCAAGGCGTCAGATCGACAAAACCGTTAAGCCATCTGGCGAGAGCGCACCCCGTCTGCGAGCCCCTTCACAAGGGTTGCCACGGCCTCGGCGGGGTCTTCGATCCGCTTGCCGTTGTCGTCGTAGCACTGTGCGATGGCCGCCACGATGGCGCTGCCGACCACCACACCGTCCGCCGCTTCGCCGATCGCCTTTGCTTGCCGCGCCGTCTTCACCCCGAAGCCCACGCAGATCGGCAGATCCGTGTGTTCCTTGATCCGCGCAACCGCTTCGGACACATTGTTCGTGTCCGGCAGCGCCGATCCCGTCACACCCGTCATCGACACGTAATAGACAAAGCCCGACGTGTTCTCCAGAACCTTTGGGAGACGTTCTTCATCCGTCGTCGGCGTGGCCAGACGAATGAAGTTCAGCCCCGCCTTGATCGCCGGAACGCAAAGCTCCTGATCCATCTCCGGCGGCAGATCGACGATGATCAGCCCGTCAATGCCGGCGGCCTTCGCGTCAGTGAGAAAGCGCTCCACGCCATAGATGTAGATCGGGTTGTAATAACCCATCATCACGATGGGCGTGTCGTCGTCATCCCGGCGAAAGTCACGCGCCATCTGGAGCGTCTTTGAAAGCGTCTGCCCGCCCTTGAGCGCGCGCAGGCCGGCGGCCTGGATGGCCGGGCCATCAGCCATGGGGTCGGAGAAGGGCATGCCCAGTTCGATCACGTCGCTGCCCGCCGCAGGCAGCGCCTTCATGATCGAGAGCGAGGTCTCATAGTCCGGATCCCCGCCCATGAAATAGGTCACGAGTGCCGGGCGGTTTTCTTCCTTCAGCCGCGCGAAGCGGCGGTCAATGCGGGTGGTCATGCGGATACTCTCTTCAACAAGGGGCTTCAGTCGGGCGATGTGGCTCACATCTCCATGCCGAGCATCTTTCCAACGGTGTGGACGTCCTTGTCTCCGCGCCCGGAGAAATTGACGATCATGATCTGGTCCTTGCCCATGGTGGGTGCAAGCTTGATCGCATGGGCAATCGCATGGGCCGATTCCAGCGCCGGGATGATGCCCTCAAGCCGCGTCGTCATCTGGAACGCCTCGATCGCCTCATCGTCCAGAATGGGCGAATAGATCACACGGCCCGTATCCTTCAGCCAGCTGTGCTCCGGCCCGACACCGGGATAGTCGAGCCCGGCAGAGACCGAATGCCCGTCGAGGATCTGCCCGTCCTCATTCTGCAGAAGATAGGTGCGGTTGCCATGCAGCACGCCGGGGCGCCCCGCCGTCATGGAGGCGCAGTGCTCCTCGCCCTCCAGCCCGTGCCCGCCGGCCTCCACACCGTGGATTTCCACCTGGCGGTCATCGAGGAAGGGATGGAACAGGCCGATGGCGTTCGAGCCGCCGCCCACCGCCGCCACGATGGCGTCGGGCAGCCGGCCTTCCAGCTCCTGTATCTGTTCACGCGCTTCCGTGCCGATCACCGATTGCAGCTCGCGCACCAGCTCGGGATAGGGATGCGGGCCTGCCGCCGTGCCGATCAGGTAATAGGTGTCTTCAACATTGGTCACCCAGTCACGCAGCGCCTCGTTCATGGCATCTTTCAGCGTGCCATGCCCGGAGGACACCGGCTTCACCTCGGCGCCCAGAAGGTTCATGCGGAAGACATTCGGCTTCTGCCGCTCCACGTCTGTCGCGCCCATATAGACAATGCAGGGCAGGCCGAAGCGGGCGGCCACCGTGGCCGACGCCACGCCATGCTGGCCGGCGCCGGTCTCGGCGATGATGCGGGTCTTGCCCATGCGCTTGGCGAGCAGGATCTGGCCGAGGCAATTGTTGATCTTGTGCGAGCCGGTGTGGTTCAGATCCTCACGCTTGAAGTAGATCTTCGCGCCGCCCAGATGCTCGGTCAGGCGTTCGGCGAAATAGAGCGGCGAGGGCCGGCCCGTATAATGGCGGCCCAGACTATCCAACTCGGCCCGAAACGCCGGGTCGTCCTTCGCCTCGTTCCAGTGCTTTTCCAGATCGAGGATCAGCGGCATCAGCGTCTCGGCCAC